>JBGPVQ010000295.1:0-4286 GCA_041491785.1 Gemmatimonadota bacterium
CCCAGCCGCCCGATGTGGATGTTCGCGGGCTTGACGTCGCGGTGCACCAGACCGCGCGCGTGCGCCTCTTCGAGCGACTCGCAGACCTGGCGGAGGATGTGGATCACCCGGCCCGCCGGCACCGGGCCGTACTCGCGTACCAGGGTTTCCAGGTCCATGCCGTCCAGCAGCTCCATCACGAAGTAGAGCGTCTGGTCTTCGGTCACCCCGAAATCATAGAGCTCGACGGTGTGGGGAGACCGCAGGTTCGCCGCGACCTCGGCCTCGCGCCGGAAGCGTTTGATGGCGAGCTCGGCCGATTGGCCGTCCCCCCCGCCGATCATCTCGGGGCGGATCAGCTTGATCGCAGCCGGCCGCGCCAGCATGCGGTGGGTGGCCTTGTAGACCTCGCCCATGCCGCCGCGCCCCAGCAACTCACCGACCTGGTAACTGCCCATCTCCCGCGCCTTGGTCACTTGCTGGCCCAGTCGGGTCACCACGTGGGACACCACCACCGCGACGCCCGCGAGCATGTAGTCGGGATAGTGCATGAGCAGTGCGTTGCCGGCCGAGCCGAATTCCCAGCTCCCCCGAGCCTGTGCGATGAACATCCCGATGGGGTTCATGGTGACTGAGATGAGCCCCGCCACCAGGGTCTTGGCCGGGGCGCTCGGCACGATTGCGGCGAACAACAATACGAGCACCCCGATCCAGGTGATCATCGGCTGGACGGCCCAGTCCCGCGGCACCGCCTCCCAATGCCAGATCATGCCGATGAGGAACGCGGTGAAGACCATGTACCCGAGTCCCAGATCCAGGATGAACCGCGGGCTGCGATCGGTCCTCCGGGTGTAGGCGAAGAGGGCGACGGAGGAGAGGACCCCCGCCACGGAGATCGCATCGGGCGGGCGCAGGGTGAAGGCGCCCCCGTCCCCATGCTGCATGACCCGGGTGGCCAGATGATCGAGCACCGTTCCGGACACCCAGAGCACCGCCCCCATGAGGGACATGATGCCGAGGCGGGTCGACGCCTCGCGCAGCAGATCGTTGGGGATGTCGCGCACCGGGCCGCGGGTCGCCGCGAGATCCGCCGGGGTGCTGGCCGGAGGCCGGCCGATCAGCTGGGGATTTGGCATGGGGGGCTATTTGCCCTCACTCGCCCTCTGTACGAACCCCGCGACCTCCTTGGACAGCTTGGTGAGCGAGGGCAGATGGATGTACATCATGTGCCCCGCTTCGAAATACCCCCGGGTGATGTGATCCTTGAGGGAGGGGTCCAGCCGCAGATGGTTGAGGGTGTATTCCGCGGCGAAGAGCGGCGTGGCGGCGTCGTAGTAGCCGAACGCGATGTACAGCCGCATGTGGGGGTTCTTGGCAAACGCGCTCCGCAGTGACTCCCCGACGTCGACGTATTCGTTGTCGGAGCCGAAATCCCACCGAGCGCCGATCCCGCCGCCCAGGATGTAGTACTCGAGGTCGCTCTTGTAGCCGAGCTCCCGGCGCACGTAGTCGTTGAACAGCGCGGTGTAGGGGGGGCGGATGGCGGCCATGCTGGGGTCGAACTCGGGCCGGTCGCCGCCCTGGGTCGCGTCGAACCCCCGGAAGCGGGTATCCAGGCGGCCTACGGTGCGGCCCTGCTCCCGCAGCAACTCCTTCTGAAACCGCCCCAGGTCCACCCGCAGGTTGCTTTGGGCGGTGTACTTCGGGTCGAGCCCGGTGTAGTGCGCCAGCCGGTCGGATTCCTGCCGGTACTCTTCAGGGGTCAATTGATCTCCCTTGGCGAGTGCGAGCAGGTAGTCACCCATCACCCAGCGCCTGGCCTCCTCCACCGCCTTCTCCACCCCGACCTGCTGCAGATCCGCGGACAGCTTCTTGTGGTACCACGCCGTGGCGGTGTAGGTCGGGATCAGGAGGGCGTAGGGCAGGTCGTTGGCGGTGCTCCAGTCGGCGGTCTCGAAATTGAGGATGGTGGACACCAGCACCACGCCGTTGAGGGCGATCCCGTGATTCACCAGCCAGTCGGAGAGCCCCGCGGCGCGGGTGGTTCCGTAGCTTTCCCCCACCACGAACAACGGGGAAGTCCACCGCTCGTACCGGCTCAGATAAAGCCGGATGAAGGTGCCGACCGATTCGATGTCCCCTCTGAGGCCCCAGAACTTCCGGCCCAGCTCCGGGGTCGCGGCCCGGCTGAATCCGGTCCCCACCGGGTCGATGAACACGAGGTCGGTCGTGGCCAGCCAGGTCTGGTCGTTGTCGACGAGCTGGTAGGGCGCGGCCGGCAGCCACCCGTCGTCCTCCATCTTGACCCGCCGGGGACCGAGGGCCCCCATGTGAAGCCAGACCGACGCCGAGCCGGGGCCGCCGTTGAACGAAAACATCAGCGGGCGTTTGGATCCGGCCGGGGGATTGTCAAGCGTGTAGGCCATGAAGAAGACGTTGGCCTCGACCGTGCCTTTTTCGTCCTTGAGGGGCATCATCCCGGTCGTCACCGAGTAGGCGAGGGCCCGCCCGCCTGCTTGGATCGTGTGGTGGGTCACGATCGGCTTCTCCTCGACCGCCGGGAGCGTCATGGCGGGGGCGGGGCGGGCCGTATCGGCCCGGACCGCGGCACCCTGGGCGGGGGCTGGCGCCGGGGGACGTGGCGCGGGAGCGACCTGCAGGAGCAGGAGGACGGGCAGGATCGGGGTCATCGAATCCTCAGGGGGTCTGGTGGGCAGGGCGGCGCGGATACAATGTATACATCGCCGGAGCACCCGGGCAGCTTCCCGGCGTCACCCACCCACCGAGGGGTCCCGCGTGCCGGTCCGCATCCTCAACCAGGCCGAAGTCACCGCGTTGCTCCCCATGGCCGAGTGCGTCGAGGTCATGGACGGCGCGCTCCGAACCCTCGCCGCCGGCGGTGCGGTACTCCCGCTCCGCACGGTGCTCCGGCTTCCCGACGGGCAAGGGGTGTTCGGCGTGATGCCGGCGCATCTTTCCGCCCCGGCCTCCCTGGGGCTCAAGGCCATCGCCGTCTTCCCGGGGAACGACGGCACCGAGTTCGATTCACATCAGGGGCTGGTGATCCTCTTCGACATCGAACACGGTTTCCCGATTGCCATCATGGACGCGAGCAGCATCACGGCGATCCGCACGGCCGCGGTGTCCGGCGTGGCGACCCGGGCGCTGGCGCGTCCCGACGCGGGCGACCTCGCAGTGCTGGGCAGCGGGGTGCAGGCGCGGACTCACCTGGAGGCGATGGCGGTGGTCCGCCCGCTCCGCCGGGTGCGCGCCTGGAGCCCGAATCCGGAGCGGCTGTCGGGCTACTGCCGGTGGGCCCGGGAACGACTCGGCGTAACGGTCGAGGCGGCGCGGAGCCCGCGCGAAGCGGTGGTGGGCGCCGACATCATCTGCACCACCACGGCGTCCCGCACCCCCGTGGTAGACGGCGATTGGCTGTCCGAGGGGGCCCACGTCAACGCCGTCGGGTCGAGCCTTCCCAAGGCGCGGGAGCTCGACACGCTGGCCGTGGTGCGGGGACGCCTGTTCGTGGACCGGATGGAATCGGCCCTCAACGAAGCCGGCGATTTCCTGATTCCCCTCGCGGAGGGAGCCATCACCGACCAGCACATCAAGGGCGAGCTGGGCGACGTCCTGGTGGGGCGGCTGCCCGGCCGCACCGCGCCAGGGGAGGTCACGATCTTCAAGTCGCTGGGCATTGCGGTGGAGGACCTGGCCGCGGCGCATCACGTCCTCCGGGCCGCCGAGGCGCGGGGTGTCGGTCTGGTGACCGACCTCGGCGGGCGGCGGAGCTAGATTGGGGCGATGCACGCGCGGGTCAATCCATTCTTCGAGCCGGGCATCGTGGCCCATCCGCCGCGGACACCGGTGCGGATGTTTCACCGGTCGCTCCCGGGCTACTCGCCCACGCCGCTGGTGTCCCTCAACGGCCTCGCGCACCACCTCCGGGTCGGCGCGCTGTATGTGAAGGACGAGGCCCCTCGCTTCGGGCTGGACGCGTTCAAGGCGCTGGGCGCGTCGTGGGCGATGGAGCGGATTCGCGCCGAAAAGCCCGGGGTGATCACCGTGGCCACCGCCAGCGCAGGGAACCACGGCCGGGCGGTGGCGTGGGCCGCCCGAAATCTGGGGCTCGCCGCCGTGGTCTACATCCCGGCCTATTCGGCCGCGGCCCGGGTCGAGAACATCCGGCGGGAGGGCGCGCGGGCGGAGCTGGTGGACGGCACCTACGACGAGGCCGTCCTCCGTTGCGCCCGGGAGAGCGCCGCCCACGGCTGGCAGGTGGTGTCCGACACGGGATACGAGGGATC
>JBGPVQ010000296.1:0-4285 GCA_041491785.1 Gemmatimonadota bacterium
CAGCACCGTGCTGGCGAACCAGAGCACCGCCATCTCGAAGTAGATGATGAAGAAGATCAGCATGTTCATGCCGTGCACGCCGAGCAGCCGGTAGTACCACACCGCGGGCAGGAGGTGCACCGCCTGCCATCGCGTCAGCACGAGCAGGAGCGCCGCGATGGCGCCGACCAGGAGTGCCACAACCGCCGCCACCGCGTTCACCTTGATAAGTCGCTCGGCCTGCAGGTGGATCGTGCGGCCAGTCGCCGGGCAGATCCGGAACGAAGCTGCCGAGGGCGCGGTCATTGCTTACCTCCGGAACGGATCCGGGCATTGGCATTGTCCGCCACCGGCTGCCCGGTCTCATCGACCACGATCACCCGGCCGACCATGGTATGGTGGCCGATGCCGCAGAATTCGTTGCAGATGATGCGAAAGTCACCCGACGCCGTCGGGGTGACCCGCAGTCCGTAGTCGTAGCCCGGCACCACCTGGAAGTTGATGCTCAGCGGAAAGAGCGAGAATCCGTGGTTCACATCCAGCGAGGAGATATGCAACATGTACTCCTTGCCCCGCTCGAGCTTGAGGATCGGATACCATTGAAATGTCATGCCAACGAGGTAGATGTCCGCCCCCGGCGGAGGCTGGACGATCGGCAGGCCCTGGTCTTCGCCGACCCTATATTGTTTGGCGAAGGCTATCGTGCGGGCGTAGTACGCCTTCGGCTCTACCCGGCGCCGGACGCCCGACGGGTTCTGTCCCCCTCGATAGTGCCAGAGCGGCATCATCGCGAAGAGCACCATGCACCAGCCGAAGGCGATAGCGACCCAGACTTTCTCGGCCTTGTGCGCTGGCTTCCACCAGATGCCCGGCACCGGATCGAGCCCGGTGTGAATCTTGGTCAGCATCACGACCTCTCAGGGAAGGGTGGCCTTCGGCATCGAAAGGATTTCCCACATCCCCCAGCCGGTGTACACCACGAACATGATCAGCATGCCGAGTGCGAGGAGCAGAAAGACGTTATCGAAGAGCCGTTGTCCGAGCGGCGGGCGCTCGACGGGCTCCGGGGGAGTACTGGGCGGGGGTGGCATGCGCGGCCTCCTCTCAAGGGGCGAACGGGATCGCTCAGGTGGAGTGAGCTCGGGTCTCTGCGGTCTGCTTGAGCAGGTCGGCCACGGTCGTCTGGCCGAAAAAGTCCTCGACTATCGCCGCCACCCGCACCCAGCGATGGTGCGCCAGGCAGGGATGCGCGTTACCGCAGTCGGCCCGGCCCACCAGGCACCGCCGTTCCCCGGCTGGCGCGAACGGGCCCACCACCCGGGACAGGGCCAGGCGGTCGGGAGGATCGGCCAGCTGAAATCCCCCCTTCGGTCCCCGCGCCGAGCGGAGGACACCGGCGCGGGCCAGGGCGTGCAGGGTCTTCGAGAGGTAGTTGCGCGGGGAGCGGAGCGACGCGGCGATGTCGTCCACCCGCACCGGACCATCGGCGGCATGGTCGGCGAGGTACAACACAGCGCGGAGCGCGTTCTGGGCGGTGCTGTTGAGCCACATGCGTCACCGACCGGATGGAAGAATCTTGCTAACATCATGATGATATGATAAACTGAGCCCAACGTCAATATGCGTTTCCTCAAGCGCCCCTTCCGCCGCCTTCTCGCCGGCCTCGACACCGTGTTCACCCGACTGTACGGATGGGAGCGGAACCCCATCCATCAGGCCGGGACCGTGGCGGTCGCCATGCTCCTCGTTCTCCTCGGCACCGGACTCTATCTCGTCCTCTTCTATCGGGTGGGCTCCCCAGCCGCCTCGGTGGCACGGCTCGCCGCCGACCCCTGGCTCGGCCGCTGGATGCGGACCCTCCACCGCTACGTCTCCGACCTGTTCGTAATCGCCGCGGCGCTCCACGCCCTCCGGATGTTTGCCCAGGACCGGAGTTGGGGACCCCGCACCCTCGCGTGGATGTCGGGCCTCTTCCTCTTCGGGGCCGGTCTGGTGTGCGCCTGGACCGGATTCGTCATGGCGTGGGACACTTTCGGCGAGCGGCTGGCGCTCGAGGGAGGCCGGCTCCTCGACGTGCTGCCGATCTTCTCCGAGCCCCTCAGCCGCATCTTCGCGGGTGACGGCCCGGTTCCCAGCGCCTTCTTCTTCGTCAACCTCTTCGTTCATATCGCGCTGCCGCTCGGGCTGGCTGCGGGACTCTGGCTGCACATCTCCCGGCTGGCGCGTCCGGTGCTGCTACCCCCCAGGCGACTGATGTGGGGGATCATCAGCGCCCTGACGATCGCCTCGGTCCTGCTCCCTGCCCCGCTCGGTCCCGCCGCCGACCCGCTCCGGCTTGCCCCATCCACACCGACCGATCTGGTGGTGGCGTGGTGGCTGCCCCTTTCGGAGCGGTTCCCCGCGGGTCTCGCGTGGAGCAGTGCCCTTGTCGCGACGCTTCTCGCTCTCCTGGTGCCCCGCCTCACCCGCCGCCCCCGCGAGGCGAGTTGGGCGCCCAGTACCGTGGACACCCGCCTGTGCACCGGGTGCAACCAGTGTCCCCAGGATTGTCCCTGGGAAGCGATCACCATGGTGGCACGGGACGATGACCGTCCCACCCTCGTGGCGCGCGTGGACCCCTCGCGCTGCGTGAGCTGTGGCATCTGTGCCGGATCATGTGCCCCGATGGGCGTGGGCCCTGCCGGCCGAAGCGGGCGGGACCAATTGACCGAGCTGCGGGAGGTCACCCTCCCTGCGCTCATCGGGCGCGGCACTGTCCCGACCATCGCCGTTTGCTGCGCTCAGGCACCAGCCGCACACTTGGCGGCGTTGCGGGCCCAGGGGGCGCATGTCCACCAGGTCCCCTGCGTAGGCAACCTGCATTCTTCGGTGATCGAGCTGTTCATCCGGAAGGGAGCACCCGGCGTCATCGCCTGTGGCTGCCCACCTCGCGATTGCGTCGGGCGCGAAGGTCCCAAATGGCTTCGCGAGCGGCTCTTCAATGACCGGGAGGCGGAGCTGCAGCCCCGGGTGGACCGCCGGCGGGTGCGCCTCGCGACCCTGGCGCAGGGAAACTTGGCCGGAACGGTGGCTGCGTTCGAGCAGTTCACTCGCGAGCTCGCCGCGCTCGCGCCACAGGAACCCGAGCCGGACGTCGAAATCGACACCCTGTGTGACCCGGTCCCCCTGGAGGAGGCCGCGAAATGACCCCGGCCCGGATTCTTGCTTCTGGAATAGCGACCGCCGTTGGGCTCGCACTCCTGGCGTACGCATCCGCGGCACCGCTGCCGTATCACGCATCCGATGCGGCGCGCCTGCGCCTGTCGTGGAGCGCCCGCCCCGAGCGCATCGAGGTGTGCCGTCAGCTCTCCGTCGAAGAGCAGGCCCGCCGCGAGGAGCACATGCGCCAGCGGGTGGAGTGTGAGGGAGGGTTCGCCACCTACAGCCTGCGGGTGGAGGTGGATAGCCGCGCGATTGGGGAGACCATCGTCCACGGCGCGGGGCTGCGGCATGACCGACCCCTGTACCTGCTCCGGGACTACGCCATCCCCCCCGGTCAGCATCGGGTTCGGGTGACGTTAACCCGCCGGGAGAAGACCGATAACGATGCGGCGGCCTTCGCCGAGGCGGTAGTGCCCGATGCCGATACCGGTCTCTATGCCGGGCGCGCCCAGCGGGAGGCCACCGAGAGGGCGCGGAGGGCGAGAGCCGCCCTCCCATCCAGCCTGACGCTCGATACGGCGTTCGGGTTCACGCCGCGACAGGTGGCGCTCGTGACCTTCAATGCCGAGCGCCGGATCCTCGAGTTGCACGCCGAGGCGCTCCGGCCATGAATGCCCCGTCGGATCTCGGAGTGCGGCGCTGGCTGGCCGCATCGGCGGCCGCGGTGGTCCTCGCTGTCGCGATCGGCGGCATCACCCGCCTCACCGAAAGTGGACTCTCCATCACCGAGTGGCGGCCGGTGTCGGGCATCCTGCCGCCGCTCTCCAGCGCCGAGTGGAGCGAGTCGTACCAGCGTTATCTGGCCATCCCCGAGGCCCAGACGGTGCATCGCGGGATCACTCTCGGGCAGTTCCAGGTTCTCTTCTGGTGGGAGTGGGTGCACCGCCTGCTCGCCCGCCTGGTCGGGCTGGTGCTGGCCGTGCCCTATTTCGTGTTGCTGGCCAGAGGCCGCATCCGGCGCGCCCACCGCGGGAGGCTGCTCCTCCTCCCGATGCTCGCGGCGGCCCAGGGCGCGCTGGGCTGGTACATGGTGAAGAGCGGATTGGAGGTCCGACAGGACGTCAGCCCCTACCGGCTCACCGCCCACCTCGGCATGGCGCTGGCC
>JBGPVQ010000297.1:0-4278 GCA_041491785.1 Gemmatimonadota bacterium
AGCGGGCGCGGCGGCCGGAGTTCCAGTGCGGTGTCGCGCGAGCCACACCCCGGCGAACGCGACGAGGAGCAGCGCGGTCGCAGCGACGGCGAGAACACCGCGCCGTGGGCTGGGGGCGGGAACCACCGCGATCGCGGGCGCCGCCGCCACCGATCCCGTCGCGGCGGCGGTCAGCGCCGCGGCGAACTCCGTCGTCGCGCCGAACCGGTCCGCGGGCACCGGGGAGAGCGCCTTTCGCAGCACCGCTTCCACCGCCTCGGGAACCTGGGGCCGGGCCAGCCGGAGTGACGGAACCGGCTGGCTCAGCCGGCGGGCCATCACGATCTGGGGAGTGCGGCCGGTGAACGGCGGATCCCCCGCCAGCATCTCGTAGGCCACGCAGCCCAGCGCGTAGAGATCGCTGCGCGCGTCCAGCACCGGCTCGCCGGTCGCCTGCTCGGGACTCATGTAGGCCGGGGTGCCGACGACGATCCCGGTGCCGGTGATCCGTTCTCCCGCACCCGCGTGGAGGGCGCGGGCGATGCCGAAGTCCGCCACCAGGGCGTGGCCGCCGGACAGCAGGATGTTTTCCGGTTTGATGTCCCGATGCAGAATGCCCCGCGCATGCGCATAGGCCAGCGCGTCGGCCACCTCGCGCACCAACCGGACCGTCTCCTCGATCGGCAGCTGTTTCTCGCGGTCGAGCCGGGCACGGAGCGACTCGCCCTCGATGAAGGGCATCGCGTACCAGAGCTGGCCAGCCGACTCGCCCGAGTCGAGCAGCGGCAGGATGTGGGGATGAACCAGCTGGGCGGCAAGCCGGATTTCGCGGTCGAAGCGCTCGGCCCCCATCTGGGCGCCGAGCTCGTCGCGGAGGACCTTGAGTGCCACCAGCCGGCCGTGGCGGAGATCCCGCGCGAGGTACACCACCGCCATCCCGCCGGCGCCCAGCTCGCGCTCGAGATCGTAGCGATCACGGAGGGCGCTCGCCAATTGGGCTGGTACGTCAGCCACGTCAGAAACCTGGGTGGGGACTCCCCGAATCTGCAGGCAACGCCTGGTTAACGCGAACCCGGCCGCCGCGCCGCCCCGGGCGGAGCCCCGGAGGGGCCGTGGGCTTGGGCGGATGTCCCCACGGGGTGATTCGCATTACTCGGCGATTTCCTGCAGATTTGAGGAGTCCCCCCACGCGAGGCCCTTTCGTGGCCGCCGTCCCGAGCCAGCTGGCCGCTGCCCTGCACGACCGCTACCGCCTCGAGCGCGAGCTCGGGCGCGGCGGCATGGCCACGGTTTACCTCGCCGAGGACCTGAAGCATCACCGCAAAGTCGCGGTGAAGGTGCTGCACCCCGAGCTCGCCGCCGTCCTCGGCGCGGAGCGGTTCCTCCGCGAAATCGAAATCGCCGCCCGGCTCGACCATCCCCACATCCTGCCGCTCTACGATTCGGGCGAGGCGGCGGGCAATCTGTTCTATGTCATGCCGTTCGTGGAGGGCGAATCGCTGCGGGACCGGCTCGACCGGGAGAAGCAGTTGCCCATGGAGGATGCCCTCCAGATCGCCCGGGAAGTGGCGGACGCGCTGTCCTACGCCCATCGCCACGATGTGGTCCACCGGGACATCAAGCCCGAGAACATCCTCCTGAGCGGCGGCCATGCCCGGGTGGCGGACTTCGGGATTGCCCGGGCGATGTCCGCCGCGGGCGGCCAGCGCCTGACCCAGACCGGGCTCGCCATCGGCACACCGGTGTACATGAGCCCCGAGCAGGCCTCGGGCAATTCCGATCTGGACGGAAGGAGCGACCTCTACAGCCTCGGCTGTATGCTGTTCGAGATGCTCGCGGGTGCGCCGCCCTTCACCGGCACCGCGGAAAGCATCATCCGCCAGCATTTGGTCGTGGAGGCGCCCGCGATCACCACCCTCCGGCCGGCGGTGCCGCCCCAGGTGGCCGCGGCCCTCGCGCGGGCACTCGCCAAGACACCCGCCGACCGGTTCAGCCCGGTGGGCCAGTTCGCCGACGCGCTCCGCCCCGTCGCCCTGACCACGGCCGCCATCCCGGGAGCGGCGGCGGCCGCACCGCGCCGGCTGCGGCGAGCGCTCCTGCTCACTGGAATCGCGGCGGTCCTCGTCCTGGCTGGGCTGGGCGCCGCCCGCCTGCTCCATCTCGGCCCTTGGGGGTCGCTCATCTCGAAGGGACAGATCGCCAACCGCGAGCGGGTGATCCTGGCGGACTTCGAGAACCGGACCGCGGATTCGACCGCGGGCGCCACGGTGACCGAGCTCCTGCGGATCGGACTCTCCCGTTCGCAGGCGGTCTCGCTGGTGGATCCCGGCCAGGTCGGGCGGATTCTCGAGATGATGGCGCGCGACGTGTCCAAGGGTCTCCCGGCCGGCACTGCCCTCGAGGCGGCGGAGCGCGACGGCATCCGAGCGGTGATCACCGGCGAAGTGGTGGCGGTCGGGAATCGGATCGCCCTTACCGCGCGGCTGGTGGCGGTGGGCGGAAAGGTGCTCGTGGCCGAGAGCGAAACGGCGGCCGGCGCCAATGAGCTGACCGGTGCGGTGGACCGGCTCTCCGGGCGGCTCCGGGAAAAGTTCGGTGAAACGCTTTCGGGGACCGAGGCCGCCCAGCCGCTGGAAAAGGTGACCACCGGCTCGATCAAGGCGCTCCGGGTCTTCTCGCAGGGGCTCCAGGCCTACAACCAGGGGGACAACGCCCGGGCGCTCCAGCTGATCGACGAGGCCGTCGCGGTGGACACCACCTTTGCCATGGCCTACCGGAAACTCGCGATCCTCCTCAACAACGAGGGAGAGAACCGCTCCCGCGCCGTCTGGGCGGCGACCAAGGCCTACCAGTACCGGGACCGCCTGACGGACCGTGAAAAATATCTGGTGGTCGCCGCCTACCACAGCGTGGTGACCGGCAACAGCGATCAGCAGATCAGCGCCTATCGGACGGTGCTGGACCTGTATCCCGACGACACCTACGCCCTCAACAACCTCGGCGTGGTGTACACGGGACTCCGCGAGTTCCAGAAGGCCGCCGAGTATTACGTCCGGGCGCTGGCGGTGGACTCAACCTTCTCGCTGCACTTCAGCAACCTCGCCGGCTCGCTCGGCACCCTCAAGCTCTTCGATTCGGCCGACGTAATCGCCCGGAAATTCGAGCGCCGCTTCCCGAAGAATCCCGACGTCAAGCTCTCCTACACCATCAACGAGGCAAACCGGGGGAACTACGACAGCGCCGCGGTGCTGGTGAAGGGCCTGCTCGCCGACCAGAAGGGCACGGTCTACTGGGAGGCGATCGCGTATGAGTGGTGGGGGCACCTCGACGCGTTACGGGGACAGATGGCCTCGGCCCAGCGCGAGTGGCACGAGGCGCTCCGGATCACCGCCGAGCGGGGGATGGGCGGCGCCTACGTCCTCCGCACCGCCCGGAGGGCCTTGGGCGAGCGCTTCCTCCTCGACGACTCGGAGGCGGGGCGGAGCCTGCTCGACTCGGCGCTCGTCCGATTCCCCCTCAAGACGATGCCCCCGCTCGACCGGCCCTACGGACACCTCGCGATGGCCTATGCCGCATCGGGGAATCTCCCGCGCGCCAAGGCGCTGATGGCCGAATACGAAAAGACCCCCGAGGCCGATCACGCCACCGAGGCCGAGCGCTGGGGCCATGGGGGGCGGGGGGTCATCGCGCTGGGTGAGGGGCGGAACGATGAGGCCATCGCGCAGTTCCGGCAGCTCGACGCCGGCAATACTTGTGCGACCTGCGGTTATCCCTGGCTTGCCCGGGCCTACGAGCAGGCCGGCAACGTCGATTCCGCCGAGGCGTACTACCGGCGGTTTGTGGACACGCCCAGCGCCGACCTCTGGTACGACGACGCCCACCTGGTCCACGGACTACTCAGCCTGGGCCAGATCTACGAGGCCCGGGGCGACAAGAAGCGGGCGCTGGACGCGTATTCCCGGCTGGCCACCCTCTATCGGAACGCCGAGCCCAAATTCAAACCGGTGTACGACCGGGCCAGGGCAGCCATGGTCCGGCTGACCGGAGAGACGAGCCCCGGCGGAAAGCTGCCGTGACCGGCCCGCACCGCGCCACGTCACCTTCCCGTCAAACTGTACCAGTGCCCGAGGCCGGGCTGGCGTTACCACCAAACCGGGGTTCCCGCCCGCGGGGCCGCCGCTATCGCTGCTGGGTGAACCGGTAAACCCTCCAGATGTAGCTGCGCTCCTGCCAGTGCGTGATGTCGTAACGAAGCATCCAGTCCGGGAATTGCGCATAGATCCGCTCGACCTGGTAGCT
>JBGPVQ010000298.1:0-4274 GCA_041491785.1 Gemmatimonadota bacterium
CATCTCCACGGAAAGAGTGCCGGTTTCCGCGTTGGAGGGCGCCAGGCCGGCGCCGTAGGTCAGGACGTGGCGCGCCTCGATGTTGGTCGGGTAGCTGTGGATCGACACCACGTAGGACCGGGCCGCATCGAGCGCCCGCACCTGGTACGCCGTCCGCCGGTTCTGGGAAAGGCCGAGCACCGGGACGTCGGTGGTGAACATCGGGCTGACGTCGATCACCACGGCGCTGGAATCGGGCTTGTAGGCGGCGATGGGAAACGCCTGAAGCACCGGTTCAAAGTTGGAAATTCGGACCGCCATGGCGATCGGCAGCGAGTCCGCGGCGACGTTGTCGTAGGCCACATAGCGGAGCAGGATCCGGTCCCCCTGGCGCTGCCAGCGAACCACCCCCTCGTTCTCTTCCTCGCCGCCGAACCCGACGTTCTCCGGAGTCTTGGAGCGGCGAGTGACCAGCAGCATTTCCTTGTCGTAGAGCTTGATCGGGATCTCGTAATACCACCGCTCGCCCACCTGATGCACCGTGAAGAGGCCGGAATCCGACTTGGCCTTGTCGGTAATGACCTGCCGGTAGGGCCGCGGAGCCGGCGTCTGGCCCGGTGCGGCGCCGCCCAAACCCGGAACGCCGGGCGGTCCCCCCGGGGTCTGCCCCGGGACCGGGCCCTGCGGAGCCGGCGCGGGATTGGCGGGGGTATTCCCGGGGGCGCCGACGGCCGGCGCGGTGACCGGCTTCGGTGGTGCGGCCGGTCCGGCCGAGGTGCCCTTCGGGGCGCAACCGGACAGTGCGGGCAGGGCCACGAGGCCCACGACCGACAGGAATCGGCGAAGCGGCATGGAGCTCCTCTGGGCGATCGAGATGTGCGGCGAAAGGCCCAGGAAAACTAGTTCACCCGCGGACTTCCCGAAAGAGAGCGGCGCCGGCGCCTCACTCTTCCCGGAGCACCGCAAGGGGCGCGCGCTTGAGGATCTCGGCGCTGTTCCAGAGCCCGACCGCCAGCGTGATGGTCACGAGGAGGAGCGTCAGCCCGCCGAGCTGGAGCGCAGGAAGGCTGAAGGGGGCTTCGAAGATCCACTTGGCAAGTGCCCACCCGGCGCCGCTCGCCAGCACCACCGACGCCAGCGCCGCGAGCACGCCGAGCGCGATGTATTCCGCCATCAAGATCCGGAGCACCTGGGACCGGGTGGCGCCGAGGGTCTTGAGGAGTACCGCCTCGCGAATGCGCTGCAGCCGCGAGGCGGACACCGCGCCCACCAGGACGATCGCCCCGGTGACCAGGGAGAAGGCCGCGAGGAACCGGACGATGAGGGCGGCCCGGTTGAGAATCCCCTCCAGCGCCTGCTGCACCTGGGAGAGATCGATGGCCGCCACATTGGGAAACCGCTCCGCCATCCGGCGCTGCAGGAGGCCGCGCGCCGAGGCACTGTCGACCCGGACCAGGGAAACGAACATCTGCGGCGCCGAGTCGAGCGCACCGCTCTGGAACACCGCGAAGAAGTTGGTGCTGAAGCGCCCCCAATCCACGGTCCGCAGGTTGGCCACCGTCGTCGGGACCTCGGCGCCCGAGACGTCCCACACGATCCCGTCGCCCACGTTGGCCCCGAGTTCCCTGGCGATATCCTGCTCGAGTGAAAGCAGCGCCGGCGCCCCCGCGCGCGGGCGTGCCACGCCGGGCCCCCACCACTTTCCGGAGACCACCCGTTCCGTTTCGGTCAGGGAGTCGCGATAGGTGGACCGAAATTCACGCCGGAGCGCCCACGAGTTAGGTGTGCCGGGGTTGCGGCGCGCGCCGCGGCGGCCGCCACCGCGGCCCGACCCTCCCGACTCCGGCGAGGGCTCGGCCGTGTCCGGCGGCGCCACCGTGGGAATCGGCACGCCGCGGATCGATTTGATCCGCATGGTAACGATCGGCACCAGGGGTGAACCGGCGACGCCGCTGCCACGGAGCAGGTCGCCGACTCCATCGCGCTGGGCCGGCTGGATGTCGAAGAACATCAGATTCGGCCGCACGTTCCTCCCGCCCCCGGGGCGGAACTCCCGGAGCAGATTGTGCTGTACGAGGAACAGGGTGGAGAGAAGGAATGCGCCGAAGCCGAGGGAGAGCACCACGGTGACCGTCTGATTGGCCGGCCGGTAGAGGTTCGCCAATCCCTGGCGCCACAGATAGGGCAACCGGGAGGGAAACCAGCGCCGGACGCCGCGGATCAATCCGAGCGCCGCGAGCCACAAGAACAACAGCGCGACGCCGACTCCCAGGGAGAAGACCAGGCCCTCGCGGAGGCGGCCCACCTGGATCGAGGCCAGCGCCACGACGCTAGCGGAGAGGAGGAGCGCGAAGAGCCCGACCAGCCGATCACGCCCCCCGGCGGCGGCGGGATCCACGTCGCGCCGGAGAGTGACCAGCGGCGACACCCGGCGCACCGCAAGCAGCGGCAGGGCCGCGAACATCCCGGCCACCCAGAGTCCGAGTCCCATCCCCAGGAGGATCGAGCCCGCGGAGGGCACTACCCGCACGTCCACCGGCAGGAGTCCGCGGAAGAGCGACGGCAGCACCTGCTGCAGCACGACTCCGAGCAAGGCCCCGATCGCGCTGCCGATGCCCCCCATGACCAGAGACTGCAGCGCGTACACCGCGAATACTTCGCGCGACGTGGCCCCGAGGCAGCGCAGCACCGCGATGGTGTCGAGCTTTCGCTTGATGAAGACATGGACCGCGCTGGCGACGCCCAGCCCGCCCAGCAGGAGTGCCACCAGCGCCACCAGGCCGAGGTAGTTGCCCAACCGGGAGAGGGCGTTGGTCAGGTTGGCCCGGTCGTCCTCGACGGTGCGAATGCTGACCCGCTCGGCGCGAAGCGCGGGTCGATACTTCTCGGTGATCCGCTGCGCGTCCACGCCGGGCGCCAGTTGCACGAACGCCTCGTACTGGGCCCGGGAGCCGAGGCGGAGGAGGCCGGTGCGCTCGATGGTGCGCCCCGGGAGAAAGACTCGGGGGCCGAATGCGCTCATGGCACCCACGTCCCCGGGCACGTTGAGCACAGTGCCGAGAATGGGGAAGCGGCCCTCTCCCAGTGCGAGGGTGTCCCCCATCTTCGCGCCGAGGGCGGTGAGAAGAGCCGGTTCGACCAGGGCGCCGTCCTCGCGTTGGAGGCTGGCCCACCGACCCGCCGGCAGCGTAGTGATGGCGCCGTAAAACGGATACTCCCCCTCCATGGCGCGCACCTGCACCAGGCGCACGCCGGTGGTCTTCGGCACGTAGGCCATGCCGGCGAAGCTCACCTGCAGCGCCCGGCGGCCGGCCGGACGATGCGCCGCGGAATCGGGCGCGATAAGACTGTCGAGCAGCGCCTCCACCCGGGGAGAGAACGCCTTCCCGGTGGTGATCGACAGGTCGGCACCGAGGAGTGCGCGCGCCTGCTCCGCCACCGCGGTGCGGAGATTCTGGGTGAAGGAGTTGATGGCGACCAGGGCCGCGAC
Organism: Gemmatimonadota bacterium; assembly: GCA_041491785.1. Lineage (GTDB taxonomy): Bacteria > Gemmatimonadota > Gemmatimonadetes > Gemmatimonadales > GWC2-71-9 > JABFSM01. Next base: position 3,470 of record JBGPVQ010000298.1, read on the forward strand.
GCCGGCGGTGACCGCCCCGGTGAGCAGCCAGAGCCGGCGCCGGCCCGAGCGGCTTTCCCGCCAGGCCATCCGGAGCACGAAGCGCGGACCGATCACGCCGCGGTGTCTTCGACCACCCGCCCGTCGAAGAGGCGAATGGTTCGCCGGGCCCGCTGGGCCAGGTCGTGATCGTGGGTCACCAGCACCAGCGTGGTGCCCAGCTCGCGGTTCAACTCCTCCATCAGCGTGATAATCGTCGCGCCGGTCTTGGCGTCGAGATTGCCGGTGGGCTCATCGGCGAAGAGAATCTGCGGTCGGATGCTGAACGCGCGGGCCAGCGCCACCCGCTGCTGCTCCCCGCCTGACAGCTGGGCGGGGTAGTGGTGGGCGCGGTCTCCCAAGCCCACCCGCTCGAGCAGCTCCTGGGCCCGCACTTCGGCCGGTTCCCCGCGCAGCTCGAGCGGCACCTGCACGTTTTCCCGCGCCGTGAGCGTGGGGATCAATTGGAACGACTGAAACACGAACCCCACCTTCTCCGCCCGAAGGCGGGCCCGCTGGTCTTCGGTGAGCGAGCCCAGATCCTGCCCGTCGAGCGACACCCGGCCCGACGTCGGTCGGTCCAGTCCCGCGAGGAGGCCGAGCAGCGTGGTTTTCCCGCTCCCGCTGGGACCCACAATTGCGAGGAACCCCCCGCGCTCCAGGGAGAAGGTGATATCGTTCAGCACGGTGAGCGGACGCCCACCGGAGAGATACGTCTGAGTGAGCGACTCGGAGCGCAGCATGCGCAGGGCTCCCAACCGAAGGCGGAAGAGCGGAGAATGATAGC
>JBGPVQ010000299.1:0-4263 GCA_041491785.1 Gemmatimonadota bacterium
AACCAGGACTCTCCTGATCCAGAGTCAGGCGTGTTGCCAGTTACACCAAGGGGCAGCGATCTGGCCTTCGATTGTCAGTGGAGCTGAGGGGGATCGAACCCCTGACCTCTGCATTGCGAACGCAGCGCTCTCCCAGCTGAGCTACAGCCCCGTCAGCGCGCAAAACCTAATCGCCGATCCCGACCTCGGCCAGACCCAAACCTGACCCCTAGAAACGCCTCGAGCGGTTAACAGCTGACCGGGCGGGGGGTCGTAGACCTATACCTCGCCCAACTCAACTGCAACCGCTCTTCACTTGGAGCGAATACTAACCACCTGAGCTCGATCCTCCAACCCCCCGGGGCGGCAACGAGTGCGTCACCCGATGGGCCGTCAGGCCAGGAGTAGGCCCGTAAGCCATTATAAAACGCACACTTAGAGGACGCCACCGATTCGGTTGTCGTAGGGCGCGCGAGTGGCGCCCCGACCTGCCAAGGAACTCCGGGCATGCCGACGCACTTCCGGCGCCCGGAGGCAACCCGGTCGAGGCGTCCTAGGACGTCCAGGCTCCACCCAGCGCCTTGTACAGCCGCACCGTTTGCCCCAGGTACTGCCGCTGGAGGGCGACCAAGGCGAGCTGCGCGGTGAAGAACGACCGCTGCGACTCCAGCACCTCGAGATAACTCGACACCCCGTTGTCGTACCGCCGTTGCGCTAGCGCGAACGCCCGTCCCAGCGCCTCAGCCTGGGTCTCCTGGGCCGCGAGCTGGTCCCGGGTGAGGCGGATCCCCACCAGCGCGTCCTCCGCCTCACCCATCGCCAGAAGCACCGCCTGCTCGTAGTGCGCGCGGGCCTGGTCGGCCCGCGCCCGGGCGGCGCGCTGCTGGTCGAGCAGCTTCCCGCCGGTAAAGAGCGGAAGCGATATGCCGACCTGGGCAAAGTCGATCTCCGCATCCGGACCGAACAAGTCGTGGAAGTCCTTCCGTTGCCTGCCGTACTGCCCGGTGAGCATTACCTTGGGCAGCCGGTTCCCCAGGGCCAGCCCGATTCGGGCGGTGGCCGCCTGGAGATCGTGCGCGGCCCGCCGCACGTCGGGCCGCCGGAGCAGCAGATCCGCGGGGATCGAATCGGGCACCGCGACTGCCTGGACCACCGACTCGAGCGGCTTGCCCCGAGGAATCGCGCCTGGCGACCGTCCCAGCAGCAGGCTCAACCGATGCTCCGACTCGGCGCGCTGCCTGCCGAATTCCGCCACTCGGGCCGCGGAGCCGGCCGCCTCCGCCTCGAACTCCTTGACGTCGAGCTCCGAGATCACCCCCTGCGCGAACCGCCTCCGGGCCAGCCCCAGCGTCGCCCGGCGCGACTCCAGGGTCTGCTCCGAGATGGCGAGCTCCTGGTCCAGCTCGCGGAGCTCGAGGTAGGCGGTCACCACGTCGCTCACCAGGGTCACCACCGCGCCCCGCTCTTCCTCTTCGCGTACCGCCAGGTCGAACCCGGCCGCCTGGCTCTGCCGCCGGAGCCTGCCCCAGAAATCGAGCTCCCAGGTGAGGTCGGCGGTCACCTTCACCACGTCGAAGTTCTGCGACGGGAACGTGCCGAAGATGATCTCGTTGTGGCCGGCTGAGGCATTCGCGCTGATCTGGGGGAAGAAGTCGCCCCGCGCGGCGCCGAGGAGGGCGCGGTATTCGCGGACCCGCGCCACCGCCGCGCGCAGGTCGCGATTGTTGACCATCGCGGTGTCGACCAGTGCCGCCAACGTCGAGTCGCGAAGCAGGGCAAGCCAGGGCCGGTCGCTCGCGGTATCGAGCGCGATCGTCCGTGGGCTGAGGAGTCCGCCGCCGGCCGGATCGGCTTCACGGGCCGCGGCCAGCGAGTCGAGGAACCGCCGCGCCACCGGTGCGGTCAGGCTGTCGGGAGCGCGCGCCGCCGCGGTCGCCGGCGGCTCGACCCGGGTCGAGGGGCCGATGGCGCAGCCGGAGAGGGCCGCGAGCGTCACGGCGCCCATAGAGAATGGCCGCATGCTCACCCGCCCTCGCTTTCCTCGAGCGGGGCCGGGGCGCGCCGCAGGAGTCCGCGGTCCGCCATGCCGCGGATGACGAAAAAGAAAAGCGGAATGAAGAAGATTCCGACCAGCGTCGCGGTCAGCATCCCGGCGAACACCCCGACCCCGATCGAGTGCCGGCTGGCGGCACCCGCGCCGCCCGCCACCACCAACGGGCTCACCCCCAGGATGAAGGCGAAGGAGGTCATCAGGATCGGCCGGAGCCGCTGGCGCGCCGCTTCGAGGGCGGCGTCCTTGACCGAGCGGCCCTGGGCACGGAGCGCGTTGGCGAACTCCACGATCAGAATCGCGTTCTTGGCCGCCAGGCCGATGACCGCGATCATCCCGACCTGGAAATAAACGTCGTTGGCCATCCCGCGGAGCCAGGCGCCGGCCAGTGCGCCGAACACGCCGAACGGCACGCCCAGGAGCACGGCGAAGGGAATCGCCCAGCTCTCGTACTGCGCCGCCAGGACCAGGAACACCAGGATGAGCCCGAGCCCCATCACCAGGCCGCTGCCCCCGGCGGACACCCGTTCCTGGTAGGACTGGCCGCTGTAGCCGAACCCGATCCCCTGGGATGCGTACTTGTCGGCCACCAGCCGCTCGACCGCGTCGAGCATCTCCCCCGAGCTCCTCCCCGCCTTCGGTGGCCCGGTCACCAGGGTCGAAGGAAACCCGTTGAACCGGCTCACGATGCTGGGGCCGCCACGCATTTCGCTCGAGGTGAGCGCCGAGAGCGGCACCATCGCTCCGGTGTTGCTGCGGACGTAGAAGCGGCCGATGTCCTCGGGGCGCTGGCGGAACTGGGTGTCCGCCTCCGCCTGGACCCGGTAGGTGCGGCCGTAGAGGTTGAAATCGTTGATGTACAGCGCCGAGAGCATCGCCTGCAGGGTGGAGAAGATCTGCCCGGTTCCCACTCCGCGGGCCTGGGCGGCTTCCTTGTCCACTTTGACGAAGAGCTGCGGCACATCGGCCCGGATCAGGGTGGTGACGCCGCCGACCTCGGGAAGCGCGTTGGCATCCCGAACGAAGGCCTGCGCCGTCCGGGCCAGGGCGGCGTAGTCGCCGCCGGCGCGGGCCTGGAGGTTCATTTCGAGGCCGCTGGTCCGCCCTAACCCGGGAATCTCCGGGAAATTGAACCCGAAGGCGATCGCTTCCTTGATGCCGAACAGCGCGCCGTTGGTGCGGGCCAGGGTTGCCTCCAGGCTCCCGGTCTTCCCGGTGCGCTCACCCCAGGGCTTGAGCCGGACGAACATCGTGGCGCTGTTGGTCTGCTGCGAAAACGTGAGCAGGTCGAGCCCCACCAGGGTGACCACGCTCCGCACCGAGGGATCGGCCATGACCAGCTTCTCGATCCGGCCCACCACCACTTCGGTGCGCGGCAGCGAGGCCGCGTCGGGCAACTGAACCGCGAGCACGAAGAACCCCTTGTCCTCCGGCGGAATGAAGGCCCCGGGGACCTTCTTATAGAGCAGCGCGGTGAGCGCCACCATCACCAGGAACGCGGCGAACCCGGCCTTGGGCCGGCCGATGATCTTCCCGGCGACGCCGAGGTAGCGGTTGCGGGTCCGGTCGAAGCCCCGGTTGAAGGCGCGGAAAAACCGGTTCTCGGTTTCCGCGGTGCTGTGCCGCAGCAGTCCGGCGCAGAGGGCCGGGGTCAGGGTCAGCGCCACGATCCCCGAGATCACGATCGCGATCACGATGGTGAGGGCGAACTCCTTGTAGAGCGCCCCGGTAATCCCGCTCACGAACGCCACCGGCACGAACACCGCGCAGAGGGAGAGCACGATCGCCACCAGCGCCCCGGCCACCTGGCGGATGGCCTTGTCGGCCGCCTGGCGGGGCGGAAGGTGCTCCTCCTCCATGATGCGCTCGACGTTTTCGATCACCACGATCGCGTCGTCCACCACGATGCCGATCGCGAGCACCAGTCCGAACAGGCTCAGCGTGTTGATGGTGAAGCCGAGCATCTGCAGGCCGAGAAAGGTGCCGATAATGCTGACCGGCACCGCCACCATCGGAATGACCGTCGCCCGCCAGCTCTCCAGGAAGAGGAACACCACCAGCGTCACCAGCAGCATCGCCTCGACCAGCGTCTTGACCACTTCCTTCATCGACTCGGTAATGAACGGGGTGGTGTCGAAGGGCACCACGAAGTGCACCCCGGCGGGGAAGCTCTTCGCCAGCTCCTCCATCCGTTTGACCACCTGGTTCCGGGCGTCGAGCTGATTGGCGGTGGG
>JBGPVQ010000300.1:0-4256 GCA_041491785.1 Gemmatimonadota bacterium
CTCTTGCGGCACCCCGCGATTCCCGCGACGGCCGATTTCCAGTCCCTGAGCGATTACCTGACCTTCCAGTGTGTGCTCGGGGACGGCACGCTCTTCCGGGGGATTCACAAGCTCCTCCCCGCGCACGCCCTCGTCGTCCAGCTGGACACCGGGCGGCGCAGGATGATGCGCTACTGGGAGCCCCGGTGGGAGGCCGACGGCGGGCGCGCCGAGGAGAGTTTCGTCGCCACGCTCCGCGAACTGGTGACCGACGCCGTTCGCCTTCAGCTGAGAAGCGACGTACCGGTGGCCACCTATTTGAGTGGCGGACTCGACTCCAGCCTGATCACGACGCTGGCCGCGCGCGAGCGGGGAGCCTCGCTGACCGCGTTTCACGCCGCGTTCCACGCCGGTCCCGAGTGGGACGAGCTGCCGCAAGCGCGCCTCGTGGCTCAGGGCGCCGGGATCGCGCTCGCCGAGGTCGGCGCGACTCCCCAGGAGTTCGCCGAGGCCCTGCCTCGGTTCGTTCGGCATTTCGATGAGCCGGCTGGCGCGCCGGCAGCCTTCCCTCGCTACCTCATTGCCGGCCGGGCGGCCCAGCGGGTAAGAGTCGTCCTCGGTGGGCTCGGTGGGGATGAGGTGTTTGGCGGATACCCCGGCTATCTCGCCTCGGTCGACCGGTTGTGGCAGGAGGGGTTGTTCACCCCGATCGATCGGCGTTACTTCCGCTTGGTAGCGCGCGGAGCGGATCTCGGTCGTCTCCTCTCGCCGGACCTGCGCCGACTGGTGAACCCCGAGGCCGCCTTCGAGCGGTTCCAGGCCCACTTCAACGTCCCGGGCACCTCGTCGGTCTGCGAGCGGATGTCCCGGTTCGACGTCGGGGTAGGCCTGCCGGCGCTGCTCGATTCGGAGGATCGGGTGAGTATGGCCCACGGCCTCGAGTCCCGGATGCCCTTGCTGGACCACCGCATCATCGAGTTGGTGGCGAGCATGCCTCGCGCCCTCAAGTCGAAGGGCGGCGAGCTCAAGGCCATCCTCCGCCGGGCGCTCGGCGATGTGCTCCCACCGGAGATTCGCGGCCCGAAACCCAAGATGGGGTTCCCGGTCCCGGCGCGCCTTTGGTACGATGGTCCGGTGGGTGAATTCGCCCGCTCCGCATTGCAGGGCCGGGCCGCGCGCGGGCGCGGTCTGTTCGACCATGCCGCGGTCGGGGAGCTGATCGAGCAGGAACCGCCGTTCGGGCGGGAACTCTGGTCGTTGCTCTCGCTCGAGATCTGGTTTCAGGAGTTTATCGACCGGCCCGCGCGGATGCTTTCCCGCGCTCCAGACGCCTACCCGGTTCGCGCTCAACCGCGTCCCGTTCGCCCGCTCACCGTCTGACGCCACCCGCACCGCGGCGCATCCTCCTCGCCGACTGCGACCAGATGTTCGTCGCGGTCGCCCGGCTAGCCGATCCCGACGGGGCGGGCCAGGCGCGGCTTCTCGTCGTGGGCGGACGCGCCAACAGCCGAGGCGTGGTCTGTTCTGCCTCCTACGAGGCCCGTGCATTCGGCCTCCGGGCCGGAATGCCGATCGCCCGGGCGGCCCGGCTCTGCCCCGGCGCCACGTTCGTTCCGGTGCCGCGCAAGGCCTGCGGGGTCAAGCATCGAGAGATCCGCACGGTCCTCGACCGTTGGGTGCCGCTAGTGGAACCGGCCAGCATCGACGAGTTCTACCTCGATCTGTCCGGCACCGAGGCGGTGTATCGCCACGAGCCGCTCGACGCGACGGCGCGACGCCTGCGACAGGCGGTGCTGGCGGAAACCGGCCTCACTCTCTCGATCGGGGGCGGCAGCAACCGGCTGGTGGCGAAGCTCGCCGCCGAGCGGGCCAAGCCCCGCGCCGGTACCGGCGGCGACGGAGTCCGTATCATCACTCCCGGCGCGGAGGCCGCCTTCCTCGCCGAGCACGCCCTGGCCGACATTCCCGGGGTGGGACCGAAGCTCCAGGCTGCGCTGCGGCGCTACGGCCTGACGCAGGTGCGTGACGCCCTCCGGATCGACGCCGCCGCCTTCGAGCAGTGGCTGGGGCCGCGGCCGGGGCGCTGGCTCTTCGAGCGGATCCGTGGGCGCGGCTCCGACGAGGTCGATTCCTCCGGCGCGGCCAAGTCGATGAGCCACGAAGAGACGTTTTCCCGCGATCTCGCCTCCGATGACGCCTTGGAGACCCGGCTGCTGCGCCTGGTCACCAGCCTCGCCGGCGAGCTGCGCGCGGACGGCCTCGGGGTGGGCTGCGTGACCGTCAAGATCCGCGACCACGATTTTCGCACCCGTCAGGCCGGTCGAACTCTCGCGACACCGCTCCACACCGACCGTGCCCTCTTCGGGGTGGCGCGGGAGCTCCTGAGCGGCCTTCGCTCAAGGCGCCGCGTGGCGGCCCGGCTCCTGGGCGTGACCTTCTCCTCCCTCGCGACCGGCGAAGGCCCCGCTCAGTTGGCGTTGCTCAGCTTGGAGACTGCGTCGGGAGAGACGCCCCGAGACCGGCGGCTTGCCCTGGCGGTGGACCACATCAACGATCGGTTGGGAGAGTCGGCGATCCGCCCCGCCCGCCTGATCAGATCAAGTGCACCGCAGTCGCCTTCACCGCCACGCTGATCTCTTCGCCCGCGGCGAGTCGAAGCTCCTCCGCGGTCGCGGTCGTCACGGCCGCAACCAGCGCGGTGCCCTGGACGTCGAGGTAGACGTTGGCCACCGCCGACCCACGCTCCACCCGAACGATCCGGGCCGTGAACCGGTTGCGTGGGGCGGGGCCCACCGTCGGGGTTCGGCTCACCATCAGGTCGGCGGGTCGGAGCACGGCGTACACATCACCCTCCCGCTCGGCCACGACTTCCAGGGTTAGGGCTCCCGAACGGAATCGGCCGGCGAAGCGCCCTTCGGCGCGGTGCTCGGGAGTCAGCCGCTCGACCCTGCCTCGGAGCACCGTGCCGCTGCCCAGGAACTCCGCCACGAAAGGTGATTTCGGATACCGGAACACCTCTTCCGGCGCGCCCGCCTGCGCGATCCGGCCCTCGGCCAGCACCGCGACGACGTCGCCCAGCCGCATCGCATCCTCGAAGTCGTGGGTAACCTGCAGCGTCGTGACACCCTCCCGCTCATGCAGTGCGCGGAGCTGCTGCCGCAGCACCCGGCGGGTCGCGGGGTCCACCGCGGCAAACGGCTCGTCCAACAGCAGGATGCTGGGCCGGGGCGCCAGTGCCCGGGCAAGGGCTACCCGCTGCTGCTCGCCGCCGGAGAGTCCGGTCACGCCGCGGCCCAGGAGCGGGGCGAGCCCGAGCATTTGCGCCAACTCCCTGATCCGGGCCTCCCGGTGGCCCGCTCCCGAATCCCGGATGCCGTAGCCGATGTTGTCGCCCACCGTGAGGTGCGGGAAGAGCAGGTACTGCTGGTACACGAACCCCACCCGCCGCGATTCCGGTGGGGTTCGGCTCACGTTTTCGCCCCGGAGGTGGACCTGGCCGGCCTCGAGCGGCAGGTGCCCCGCGATTGCCTCGAGCAGCGTGGTCTTCCCCGATCCGGTGGGCCCGATCACCAGTCCGTAGCCACCGGTCGGGACCTCGATGGTGATCTGCTCCAGCCGGAAGCCGCCGACCCGGACCGCAACATCCTCGAGGCGGATCATTGCCGAGCGGTCCCGTCGGACTGGAGCAGCTGCACCACCACGAATACCACCAGAGCCAGGAGCAGGAGGATCACCGCGGCGGGCACGGCGGCGGAGAGCCCGAACAGCGTAAAGCGATCGTAGATCAACACGCTCGCGACCTTGGGATTGTAGGTCAGGATCACGATCGAGCCGAACTCGCTCACGCTGCGGGCCCAGCCGAGCACCGCCCCCGCGACGACGCTTCGCCCGGCCAGGGGCAGTGTGACCCTCCGGAAGGCGTGCCAGCCGGTGTCGCCCAGGGTCCGCGCCACCCGCTCGAGCCGCGGATCCACCGAGCGGAACGCCTCGCGTGCGGCGCTCACCACGATTGGTGCCGAGACGAAGAGCATCCCGGCCACGATCCCGGGAACCCGGTTGACCACCTCCAGTCCGACTCGTGCGAGAACCTGTCCCACCGCCGACTGGCGGCCGAGAAACAGCAGCAGCGCGATGCCGGCCACCGGATGGGGCACCACCACCGGCAACTCCACCAGTCCCGCCACCAGCCGGCGGCCGGGGAACGGGACGCGGGCGAGCAGGTAGGCGAGCGGGACGCCCAGCAGCAGCGAGAGGATTGTCGCGCCGGTCGCCGCCAA
>JBGPVQ010000301.1:0-4232 GCA_041491785.1 Gemmatimonadota bacterium
CTGGTTGGAGGGGGTGCGGCGCTCGGACGGTGGCTCGAGCCGGTGGTGGCCGTCGCCAGCCGGCAGATGCCGCTCATCATGCCGGAGGGCTCGGCGGAGTGGGCCCTGGTCGCCGGCGCCGTCATCGTGGCCCTGGCGGGCCTGCTGGTCGGCTGGCGGGTGACCCTCGCCCGGCCCATCCCCACCGCGCGGGAGGCGCCCGAGGAAGCCGGGTTTGCCCGGATTCTCAACCGCAAGTACTACGTGGACGAGCTGTACGACGCCATCATCGTCCGGCCGCTGGTGGGAATTTCCCGCTGGATACTGTGGAAAGGGGTCGACCAGGGCCTGATCGACGGAATCGGCGCGAATGGATCGGCGGGATTGATGCGGGGGCTCGGATGGCTGGGCAGCCGACTGCAGTCGGGGCAGTTGGGCTTCTATGTGATCGTCTTCGTCCTGGGCGCGGTGTGGATCCTCCGCGCCGTGGCGCGGTAGGCGATCATGGCGGCCTTGCTCGCGTCGGTGGGCTACGATCGCTGGATTCTGCACCTGCTGCTGATCCTTCCGCTCCTGGGCGTTGTCCCGGTGCTGCTGGGCAACGCCGCGTCGGCACGGCGGATCGCGCTGCTGGTGACACTGGCCGAACTGCTGCTCTCCCTCGGGCTCTGGTGGGCGGTGGACACCCGCCCGGGAACCCTCCAGCTGATCGCGAGCCTCCCCTGGATTCCGGCGTGGGGCATCAGCTACGCCGTGGGCATGGACGGCATTTCGCTGATGATGGTGCTGCTGACCACTCTACTGATGCCGCTCTGCGTGCTGGGGAGCTGGAATTCGATCACCTCCCGGGAACGCGGGTACTACGCCCTCCTGCTCACGCTGCTCACGGGGGTCATCGGGGTATTCATCGCCACCGACCTCTTCCTCTTCTACGTGTTCTGGGAGGTCATGCTGATCCCGATGTACTTCATCATCGGGATCTGGGGCGGGAAGAACCGGCTTTACGCGTCGATTAAGTTCTTCCTCTTCACCATGGCCGGCTCGCTCCTGATGCTGGTGGCCATCCTGGTGCTCGCCTGGACCGTCGCGGGCCGGACCGGCACCCTCTCGTTCGCCTATCAGTACCTCCTCGATAACGCCAGCGTGGCGGGCCGGCTGGCGCCCTGGCTGTTCGGCGCGTTCGCGCTGGCGTTCGCCATCAAGGTGCCGGTGTTCCCGTTCCACACCTGGCTCCCCGACGCGCACGTCGAGGCCCCGACCGCGGGCAGCGTCCTGCTGGCCGGCGTCCTCCTCAAGATGGGAACCTACGGCTTCCTCCGTTTCGCGGTCCCATTTTTTCCGGACGTGGCGATGAGCCCCTGGGTCACCAATCTGATTCTGGTGCTCGCGCTCATCGGTATCGTGTACGGCGCGCTGGTGGCGATGGTCCAACCGGACATCAAGAAGCTGGTCGCCTATTCGTCGGTGAGCCACCTGGGCTTTGTGATGCTCGGAATCTGGGCGGCCACCGTCCAGAGCCTGACCGGCGCGATGATGGTGATGATCGGCCACGGCTTTTCCACCGGCGCGCTGTTCTTCCTGGTGGGGATGCTCTACGAGCGCCGCCACACCAGGGAGATCTCGGCGTACGGCGGGATCGCCCGGGTGGTGCCGGTGTTCAGCCTCATCTTCACGGTGGTGGCGCTCTCCTCCATCGGATTGCCGGGGCTCAACGGCTTCGTCGGAGAATTCCTCGTCCTCCTGGGCAGCTTCAAGACCCAGCCGGTGGCGGCCGCCATTGCGGCCACGGGGGTCATTTTCGCCGCGGCCTACCTGCTCTGGGCGCTGCAGCGGATCATTTTCAACCGGCTGGATCAGCGGGAGAACGAGTCGCTGACCGACCTGTCACCCCGCGAGCTGGCCGTGCTGCTCCCGCTCATCGCCGGTATCCTCTGGATGGGGCTATATCCCGCCCCGGTGCTCCGGCGGATCGAGCCGGCCATGATGCGCTACCTGCAAGCGGTGCGCGGCCCGCTCGGATACATGAACGTGTCGCTCCGGCCCCCGGAGCCGGAACGATGATGCCCCTCGACCTCCAATCTCCGCTCGGCGTCACCATCGCCCTCCTGCCGGAGGTGTTCCTCACCCTCGGCGCGATGGCCGTGCTGCTGGTGGTTGCCTGGCGCCACCGGACCGCCGCCGACAGCCGCCTGGCGGGTTACGTCGCGCTCTGGGCCCTCCTGCCAAGCGGCGCCGCCCTCGCGTTGCTTTGGAGCGGCGGCGCCCAGCCGATGGGCGAGCCGTTCATGGTGGCACTCGACGGATTTCGTTTCGCGTCGCTGGCGGTCATCCTGGTGGCCACCGCGGCCACCATCCTGGTCTCGCTCGGCTACCTCGAGCGGGAAGGGCTCATTGCGCCGGAGTATTACGCCCTGATTCTCTTCGCCGCGTCGGGCATGATGTTCCTCGCCGGCGCCGAAGACCTCATCGTGCTGTTCCTCGGCCTCGAAGTGATGTCGGTTTCGATCTACGTGCTGGCGGGATACGATCGGAATAGCGTTTTCTCCGCCGAGGCGGCGCTCAAGTACTTCCTGGTGGGGGCCTTTGCGTCGGCCTTTCTGCTTTACGGCATCGCGCTGCTGTGGGGCGGAACCGGAACCACCGGGCTCCGGGAAATCGGCGCCCGGCTCACCACCGGGGAGTTGCCGCTGCTGGGCCGCCTGGGGCTCGGCCTGCTGCTGATCGGGATGGGGTTCAAGATCGCCGCGGTGCCGTTCCATATGTGGGCGCCGGACGTGTATGACGGCGCACCGACACCGGTCACCGGGTTCATGGCCACCGGCGTCAAAGCGGCCGGCTTTCTTGCGCTCACCCGGGTCCTCTTCGAGGCGTTTCCCCACGCCACGGAAACCTGGCAGCCGATCGTGGCGGCACTTGCCATCGCCTCGATGGTGCTGGGTAACTTGGTGGCCCTGTCCCAGCGATCGCTCAAGCGGATGCTGGCCTACAGCTCGATCGCCCACGCGGGATACCTCCTCACCGCCCTTTGGGCGGGCACCCATCTCGCTGCCGGCGCCACGCTGCTCTACCTGACCGCGTACGTCCTCACCTCGCTGGCGGCGTTCGGGATCCTCGGCGTGCTGGGACGGGGTGGGGAGCGGGACGTCACCCTCGACTCGATCGCGGGCTTGGCGCGGCGCCGGCCCTGGCTTGCCTTCGCCCTCACGGTCTGCATGCTGTCGCTCCTGGGCTTCCCCGGTACCATGGGGTTCGTGGGTAAGTGGGCCATCATCGCCGCGGTGGTACAGGCCAAACATCTCCCCCTGGCAGTGATTCTGGTGGTCACCAGTCTGGTCTCCGCCGGCTACTATCTCCCGGTGGTCATGGCCGTATACATGCGGGAGCCGCTCGCCGCCTCCACCCACGAGGCCGCCCGGCTCCCCCGCCAGGCCGCCTTCAGCGTGGCGGTGTCGGTAGCGGTGCTGCTGTTCTTCGGACTGCTCCCTTCCGGGGCTCTGGGCCTCGCACTCAGCTCCACCAGCAGCCTGGTACGCGGGGCCCTCGCGCCGCTGGCGGGTATCGGGCGGTGAACGTTCCGAAGGCAATCTTTCGACAATACGACGTCCGCGGACTGGTGGGGCGCGAGCTGACCCCGGAGTTCGCCCACGCGCTGGGGCAGGCGTACGCCACGGTCGCCTGGAACAAACTCGGCCGAGCGCCTACCCTCGCCGTGGGCAGGGACAATCGACCGTCGGGTGCCGGCCTCGCGGCGGGGATCCGTACCGGAATCGCGGCAACCGGGGCCACGGTCGTCGACATCGGCGAGGTGCCGACGCCGGCGCTGTACTTCGCTGTGTATCATCTCCATACCGACGGGGGACTTCAGGTCACTGGAAGCCACAACCCGCCTGAATTCAACGGCTTTAAGATGGTGGTCGGCGGAGATTCGATCCACGGCGAGGAGATCCTCGAGCTCTACGACATCATCGTCCGTGAGGCTTGGCGGACCGGGGCGGGCAGGGAAGTCGGAGCCGCGTCGGTCCTCCCCGCTTATCGCGAAGCGATCGTTACGCGCCACCGGCTTTCTCGGCGGGTCAAGGCGGTGGTGGATTGCGGCAACGGCGTGGCCAGCCTGATCGCTATCAGTACACTCCAGGCCCTGGGAGCGGAGATCATTCCGCTGTTCGCGGAGTCCGATGGGACCTTCCCCAATCATCACCCCGATCCCACCGTTCCGGAAAACCTCGCGGACCTCCGGCGCGTGGTCCGGAGCA
>JBGPVQ010000302.1:0-4228 GCA_041491785.1 Gemmatimonadota bacterium
CGGTGCCACCACCCCTCCCGCTGGAACATCAGTCGCCCCGCAAAGAACGTGGTACGGGGGAATTCCGCCGCGACCTGCCCGCACAGCTTCTCGGCTTCCGCCACCACGTCGGTGCCGAGCCCCATCCGGGCGGTGGCGGAGATCCCCATGGATTCGGCCAGCGCCACGTAACGGGCCAGCATCTCTTCGGTGCGCCTCCGCACATCTTCGACCGCGCGCTGCCCCTTGAAGTCGCCGGAATCGAGCACCCCGACCGAGAGCACCACGAGATTGTGAAAGTGGCCGGGAAAGGCGCGGAAGATGTTGAGCAGCGTGTGAATGCCGACGCCGCCGTACGATTCCACCAGGATCGCCGCCGTCGGCTTCCGGGGATCGACCGGCGCGACACCCGCACTCCTGCCTGAAGCGGGGGAGAGCGGCAGGTCGCCCAGCTCCTGGTAGAGCTCGTCGACGGTGGCCTGAACCTCCCGATAATGCCGGCGGATAACGAAGCAGAGCACAATCAGCAGCGCCGTGATGGCCATCGTGATCCAGCCGCCCTGCCCGAATTTCTCGTAGACCGTGACCACCAGGATGGTTCCGCAGAGGGCAAAGCCGGAGGCGAACAACGTGGCGCGCCGCTTCCACTTGGGCCGCCGGCCCCGGCGCTGGATCCAGAAGCGCAGCATGGCGAACATCGAGAGTGAGAAGGTGAGAAAGACGTTGATGCTGTACATCACCACCAGCTGGCCGACGTTGCCGCCGGTGTAGAGCAGTGCCGCGAGCGCCGCGCCCCCCATCAACAGGATGCCGTTCTGGGTGGTCAGCCGCTCCGAGAGCGCCGCGAAGTGGTGCGGCACCCAGGAATCCACCGCCATGTTTCCGAGGACTCTCGGCCCGTCGATGAAGCCGGCCTGCGCCGCCACCACCAGCAGCATTGCTTCGGAAAACAGGAACACCACCACGAAGCCATGCCCCAGCGGCAGCCCTCCCGCCAATCGTTCCACCAGCACCGCGTTCATGGTCTTCCCGGCCACCGGCGTCAGCCCGAGCAGCAGGTAGCAGAGCAGCAGGCCGGAGGCGGTCACCGCGAGGGAGATGCTCATGTAGAGCATGGTCCGCTTGCCGGTCTCGACCTTCGGCTCCCGCATGATCGGGAGTCCGTTGGACACCGCTTCGATCCCGGTGTAGGTCCCCCCACCCAGGGAGTAGGCCCGGAGAAACACCAGCAGGAGCCCGCCGATCCCGAGCGTGCTGACGCCGTGCCGATACCCCTGCCGCACCGTCTGAACCGTGGTCGAGACCTCGGAGAGATGGCCGCCGATCCCACCGCCGATGATCAGGGCATGGGTGACCAGAAACACCAGGAAGACCGGCAACAGCGTCACCACCGATTCTTTCACGCCGCGGATGTTGAGCGCCGTGAGGCCCAGGATCAGCACGAATTCGATCGGAAGTTTGGCGGCTGGCGCCACGCCGGGAAGAAAGCTGAACAGCGCGTCTCCGGCGGCGGCGATCGAGATGGTGATCGTCAGCACGTAATCCACCAGGAGCGCGGACCCCGAAACAACCCCGGCCCCGGCCCCGAGCAATTTGCTCGCGACCACGTAGCCGCCACCGCCGCGGGGGAACTCCTCGATGATCCGGCTGTACCCGGCCGAGATCAGCAGCACGGTCACGGCCGTAAGCGCCGCGAGCCCGACCGCCAGGTAGCGGTGCTCGCCGAGGGTCTTGAAGGCCTCTTCGGGCCCGTAGGCCGACGACGACAGCCCATCCGCCCCCAGCCCCACCCATGCCAGGAACGGGATCAGGGCCAGGCGATGGAACAACCGCCGGTCCCCCAGGTCCCTGGGCTTGCCGAAGAGCAGGTGCTTGAGTCGACGGGTCACGGCGGGAAATTGTGGACCGCCTGGGCTCCGCTGTCAGCCCGGGGAGCCGAATCCTGATGGAATCTTGATACCCCACTCCGATACTATTCAGACCCCAGCAGAACCGGCGGAGGGCGGAGTGACCAGTGGCGGCAGCGGGAGGCGATGGCGTGAGTACGCCGGGGCGGTCGTCCTGGTGGCACTCACCTCCGCAGGTTGCCTCGCGTTGCGCTCCCGCCTGCAAACGACCGACGTGGCGATGCTGTTCCTCCTCGCCGTCGTGTTCGCCGCTGCGCGCTGGCGGCGGGGCCCTGCCCTGACCGCGACCCTCCTCAGCATCGCCGCCTTCGACTACGGCTTCGTTCCGCCGTACTACACCTTCAACGTCGCCGAGACGGCCTACTTCCTCACCTTCGCGGTCATGCTTGCCGTCGCCCTGGTCATGGGCCGGCTCACCGCGCGGATCCGCGAGCAGGCCGAAGAATCCCAGGAGCGGGAGCGGCGCACCGCGGCCTGTTACGACCTGAGCCGGGAGCTCGCCGAGACCACCGGTCGCGACCTCCAACTGGAGCTGATCTCCCGCCACATCGGTCGGGCGCTGGGTGGCGAGGTGACGGTGGTGCTGGGCGAGAAAGAGGGGGAGCGCCGGGAGCCGCCGTGGCCGACCGGGGGCGTCTTCGAAAACTTCACGGTGCGGGTCGCCGCGGCCTGGGCCTGGGACCACGGAGCGGCGGCCGGGCCGGGCACCGCCCATTGCGCCGAGGCCGAAGCCTGCGTCGTGCCGCTCCGCACGGTCAAGCGGACGCTGGGCGTGGTTGTAGTGCTGCCGATGCCGCCGGGGCGGATTCCCTCGGAATCAGAGTGGAGCACGGCAAACGCGCTGGCCGAGCAGGCGACCGCCGCCCTCGAGCGCAGCATCCTCGCCGAGCGGCACGAGGGCGCCCGCATCGAGGTGGAGGCGGAGCGGCTCCGGACCGCACTCTTGAGCTCGCTCTCCCACGACCTGCGAACTCCCCTCGCCACCATCGAGGGCTCGGCGACCAGCCTGCTGCAGGAGCCGGCGGGCCTTCCGGCGGAGGCCCGGCGCGAGCTGGCGGAAACCATCGTCGAGGAGTCCCGCCGGATGACCCGCCTGGTCTCCAACCTGCTCGACATGGTGCGGGTGGAAGCGGGCGGGCTCGCAGTCCACAAATCGTGGCAACCCCTGGAGGAGGCGCTCGGCGTGGCGCTGCTCCGGCTGGACGGTCCGCTCCGGGCCCACCCGGTGGTGGCGCATCTGCCGGCCGACCTCCCGCTGGTTCCCATCGACGAGCTGTTGATCGAGCAGGTGTTCATCAACCTGCTCGAAAACGCGGCCAAGTACACCCCGCCCGGCACCCCGATCACCATCGAAGCCTCGGCGCAGGATGGGGCGGTGCTGGTCGAGGTGGCCGATCGCGGTCCGGGAATTCCTCCCGAGGCGCGGGAAGCGGTCTTCCGAAAATTCTTCCGGTCGCCCCAGGCGGATCATCCGGAGCAGTCGATGGGCGCCGGGCTCGGCTTGACGATCTGCCGGGGAATCATCACCGCACACGGCGGGAAAATCTGGGTGGAGACTCCGGCCGCCGGAGGGGCGGCGTTCCGGTTCACCCTCCCGCTCGACGGGCCGCCGCTTGGCGCGGCGCTCACCGACGTCGCTCAGGACTGAGCGCCATGGCGGCCACCGCCCCCCTCGTTTTGCTGATCGAAGACGAACCCCCGATGCGTCGCTTCCTCTGCGCCACGCTTCGCGCCAACCAGTACCAGGTGGTCGAGGCCGCCAGTGCCAAGGCCGCCCTGGCCCAGGCGGCGGGCCGCAATCCGGAGCTGATCCTCCTCGATCTCGGACTTCCCGACGCCGACGGGCTCCAGGTGGCTCGCGAGATCCGCCGCACCAGCAACACCCCGATCATCGTGATTTCGGCGCGGGGCCAGCAGCAGGACAAGGTGACCGCCCTCGACCTGGGGGTGGACGACTACCTCACCAAGCCCTTCGGCGTGCCGGAGCTGCTGGCCCGGATCCGCGTGGCGATCCGCCGGGCGGCGCTTCCACCGGGGGCGCCCCGCGATCCGGTCTTCGAAGTCGGGGATCTGCGGGTGGATCTCGAGCGGCGCCGGGTAACCCGGGCCGGCGATGAAATTCATCTGACGCCGACCGAGTACAAGTTGCTCGCCGCGCTGATCCGGCACGCGGGCGGCGTCATGACCCATCGCCAACTGCTGGAAGAAGTATGGGGGGCAAATTATGCCGGGCAGACCCACTACCTGAGGGTGTACATGGCGCAGCTACGCCACAAGCTGGAGCCCGACCCCGCCCGGCCCCGCCTGCTGATGACGGAGCCCGGCGTGGGATACCGCTTGAG
>JBGPVQ010000303.1:0-4226 GCA_041491785.1 Gemmatimonadota bacterium
GAGAACGTGGTCGTGGGCGCGACCCAGAACGGAACCCCGATCCGGGTGGCCGAACTGGGTCGGGTCAGCGTGGGCCCGGCAGTCCGTCGCGGAATCTCCGACCTGGACGGCCGGGGCGACGCGGTGGGCGGCGTTGTCGTCATGCGCTTCGGGCAGAACGCGCTGGCGACGATCGACCGGGTCAAGGCGAAGATCCGGGAGATCCAATCGGGGCTGCCCGCCGGCGTGGTCCTCCGGCCGGTCTACGACCGCAGCGACCTAATCCATCGGGCCATCGAGAACCTCCGCGGCAAGCTGCTGGAGGAAAGTCTCGTGGTGGCGCTGGTGTGTATCGTGTTCCTATTGCACGCCCGCTCGGCTCTGGTGGCCATTCTCACCCTTCCCATGGGGATCCTCATGGCGTTCATTGCCATGCGGAGGGTACCGGTCGGTGCCGACATCATGTCGCTAGGCGGAATCGCCATTGCGATCGGCGCGATGATCGATGCCGCGATCGTAATGATCGAGAACATGCACAAGCACCTCGAGCGCGCGGTGGAAGCCAAGGAGCGCACCGCGGGCCGACCTTCCACCGGCCGGTCGCTCGATACCTCGATCCTCACGGCCGGGGAGCGCTGGCAGGTGGTGCGCGACTCGGCCAAGGAAGTCGGCCCGGCGCTCTTCTTCTCCCTCCTCATCATTACGGTGTCATTCCTCCCGGTCTTTACGCTGGAAGGACAAGAGGGACGGCTCTTCAAGCCACTCGCATACACCAAGACCTTCGCGATGGCCGCGGCAAGCCTGCTCTCCGTCACGCTGGTGCCGGTGACAATGGGATTGTTCATCCGCGGCCGGATTTATCGGGAGCGCGCCAATCCGATCAATCGCTGGCTGATCGCACTCTACCGCCCGGTGATCACCTTCGTGCTGCGGCGGCGCTGGCCGGTCATCGGGGCCGCGCTCGTCGTGGTGGTGGTCACCGCGATTCCGTGGGGGCGGATCGGTGGCGAGTTCATGCCCCCTCTGGGCGAAGGCACCATCCTCTACATGCCAACTACGCTCCCGGGAATCAGCGTCGCACGGGCCCACGAGATCCTGCGCATCCAGGACGGAATCCTGAAGAGCTTCCCCGAAGTGGAGCGGGTGTGGGGCAAGGCCGGCCGCGCCAACACCGCCACCGATCCGGCGGGGCTTGACATGTTCGAGACCACCATCACCCTCAAGCCGGAATCCGCCTGGCGCCCGGGGATGACGTACGACAGGCTGGTCGCGGCGATGGATTCCGCGGTGCGGCTGCCCGGGGTCACCAACGCCTGGACCATGCCGATCAAGGCGCGCATCGACATGCTCGCGACCGGAATCCGGACGCCGGTGGGAATCAAGATTTTCGGACCGGACCTGGCCGAGCTCGAGCGAATCGGCAAGGAGGTCGAGCGGGCCGTCCAGATGGTGCCGGGGACGCGAAGCGCCTTCGCCGAGCGGGCCGTATCGGGGTACTACCTCGACATCGACATCGACCGGGCCGCCGCGGCGCGCCACGGCCTCAACGTGGGCGATGTGCAGATCGTGATCGCGACCGCGGTGGGGGGCATGGTGATCACCCAGACCGTGGAAGGACGCGAGCGGTACGGCGTGCGGATCCGCTACCCCCAGGAGCTGCGCGACAACCCCGAACGGCTCGCCTCCGTGCTGATCCCCACCTCCCACGGTCTCCGCGGGGCAGGTAGTGCCACGGCCGGGATGGGAGGCGCCTCCATGGGTGCCCCGACCTTCGCCGCAGGCGGGGAGGCGTTCGTCCCGCTCGGCCAGATCGCGACCATCAAGCAGGTGGCGGGCCCCATGGTGGTGCGCACCGAGGGCGCCCAGCCCACCGCATGGGTCTATGTGGACGTCGTCGGTCGGGATATCGCCAGCTACGTGACGGACGCCCAGCGTGAGGTGCAGCGCCTGGTCCCACTCCCGGCCGGCTACACCATCACCTGGAGCGGGCAGTACGAGTACATGCAGCGCGCCAAAGAGCGGATGAAGCTGGTGATCCCCGCGACCCTGGGGCTGGTCTTCCTCCTCCTGTATTTCAACTTCCGGAACGTGGGGGAGACGCTGATCGTGATGCTGTCACTCCCCTTTGCCCTGGTCGGCGGGATCTGGTTCCTCTGGCTCCTGGGCTATAACTGGTCGGTGGCAGTGGCGATCGGGTTTATCGCGCTGGCCGGCGTGGCGGCGGAGACCGGGGTAGTGATGCTCATCTATCTCGATCACGCCTGGACGGCCCGCCGCGCGGGGGGGGGGCGACCGTCCCTCCGGCACCTCTACGAGGCAGTCATGGAAGGTGCGGTGGAACGAGTCCGCCCGAAGATGATGACCGTCACGGCGATCATGGCGGGCCTCCTCCCCATCCTGTGGGGGTCGGGTGCCGGTGCCAGCGTCATGAAGCGCATCGCCGCTCCCATGGTGGGCGGCATGATCAGCAGCACGGTGCTCACCCTGGTGGTCATCCCCGCCATTTATTCGCTCTGGAAGGAGCGCGAGGTACGGGCGCTCGACACGGCAGGCGCCGCGGCGCCCGTGGAGAGCACTTACCATGCATGAGCCATCCAGCTGCGACACTGTGCCTGAGTGACGCTTCAATTATTATTCCGAGGTTCCTTTCCCCGACGCGCCCAGACTTGACCGCGACGGTGGAGGGCGTGGAGACTTCCACCTATCTCGATCCACGGGGAGGGCGCTCACTGGGTACCTCACGTCGAACCTTTTTTCGCTGGGCTACCGGAATCGGCTCGCTGCTGAGTACGGCTCTGGTGGGCCTCCCAGCGCTTCGGGCCTTCCTCGCCCCTGTCGCCCGCAGAGCGAAGCGGTCCAACTGGATCAAGCTAGGCGAAGTGGACCAGATCGAATCCGGGGTGCCGACCCGGTTTGATTTCGCCGAAAATGTCAACGACGCGTGGGTCGAGACCCGGACCCTCCGCGGCGTCTGGATTTACACCGGCGACGGCGAGGCGTTCACGGTATACAACGCGCACTGTCCCCACCTTGGGTGCAGTTACGCCTTCGAGAAGGAGAAGGGGATCTTCCACTGCCCCTGCCACCATGGGCTCTTTGAGCTGAAGACCGGGAAGGTGATCGGCGGGCCTCCTCCCCGCCCGCTGGATACCCTGGAGACCAAGGTGCAAGACGGGGTGCTCTACGCCGCCTATCAGGATTTCCGGGCCGGAATTCCGGAAAAAGTAGCCATCTCTTGAGTCGAGGGCCGAGATGAGCCGGATCTCCCGCTGGTTGAACGAACGCCTCGACATTACGGGGCTGCGGCGGGCGTTGCTCGATCGGGAGGTCCCCGACCGGCTGACCTGGTGGCACACTCTGGGGAGCGCCACGCTCACGGTGTTCGTCGTTCAGGTGGTGAGCGGAGTGGTGCTCGCCACGTTTTACTCGCCCTCGCCGGATCACGCCTACGACAGCATCCGGTACATCCAAACCCAGGTACCCGGGGGCCCGCTCCTCCGGGGAATCCACCACTGGGCGGCCAGCGCGATGGTCGTGCTGCTGCTCGCCCATATGGTGCGGGTCTTCGCGATGGGCGCCTACAAGTATCCTCGCGAGGCGAATTGGCTGGTTGGAGTGGGCCTCTTCGTCGTCGTGCTCGCGTTCAGCTTTACCGGATACCTGCTTCCCTGGGATCAGAAAGCCTACTGGGCGACGCAGGTCGGGACCAGTATCGCGGGTACCACGCCGGTGATTGGGAGCCAGCTGGTCATGGTACTTCGCGGCGGAGCCGAACTCGGGGCCGCGACCCTGAGTCGATTCTACGCCTTTCACGTCCTCTGGCTGCCGGCGCTGCTCGTGCTCTTCATCTTCCTCCACGTGGCCGCCGTGATCCGCCAGGGCATCGCTCCGCGGACGCGAGCACTCGAAGAGGGGGCACCCGCCAAGACGAGCGACCCGGACTACCCCGGGTACTATCGCAAGGCCTATGCGGCCACCAAGCAGGGAGGGGTCCGGTTCTATCCCGACATCATCGGCAAGGACATGATCGTCGGCACGGCGATCATTGCGCTGATCGTCCTGCTGGCCGCCGCATTCGGCGCACCACTCGAAGCCCCAGCCGACCCGACCGACAGCTCCTACGTTCCCAAGCCCGAGTGGTATTTCCTCCCGCTCTACCAGTTGCTCAAGCTGGTTCCCGGCTCCATGGAGAGCCTGGTAGCGGTAGGAATCCCGACCGCGCTGCTGCTGGCTCTCGTCGCGCTGCC
>JBGPVQ010000304.1:0-4200 GCA_041491785.1 Gemmatimonadota bacterium
AAGGAGGTCGACATTCGCCAGGTCGGGGAGAAACTCGGCGTCGCCTCGGTGCTCACCGGCAGCGTGCGGAAGATCGGCAACCGGATCCGCATCACCGCCCAGCTGGTCAACGTGGAGAGCGGCTACCACCTGTGGTCCGAGACCTACGACCGGCAGCTCGAGGACGTCTTCGCCATCCAGGACGAGCTCTCCCGGGCCATCGCAGAGGCGCTCAAGCTCCAGCTCGGCAGCGCCAGCGACCAGCTGGTGGTACCCACCAAGAATCTCGAGGCGTACAATCTCTATTTGAAAGGGCGCTTCTTCTTCTTCCGGTTCACCGAGCCGGGCCTGCGGAAAAGTCTGGAGTTGTTCCAGCACGTTCTCTTGCAGGAACCCGGTTACGCGCGCGCCTATTCGGGAATTGCCGACTGCTGGTGTGAGCTGGCCGACGACTGGGTCGCACCCGACGACGCCTACCCCAGGGCCAAGGCGGCGGCGACCACGGCCTTGCGACTCGACCCCGAGCTGGTCGAGGCGATGACCTCGATCGGCAAGGTGCTCTGCTGGTATGAGTGGGACTTCGCCGGCGCGGAGCAGCAACTGCGCCGCGCCGTGGCGCTCAACCCCAATTACACCGAAGCGCACTGGACTTTCGGGAGCGTCCTGCCGGCGGTGGGCGCACTGGGGGAGGCGATCGGGGAAATGCGGAAGGCGATCACGCTCGACCCGCTCCACCCACACCACAGCCGTTGGCTCGGCCGATTCCTGCTCTTCGCCAAGGACTACGACGCGGCAATCACCCAGAGCCAGAAGACGCTCGAGCTCCACGCCGACTACTTTCACGCCTATCTGGACATCGGCTCCGCCTATCTGGCGCAAGGCAAGCCGGATCAAGCCTTGGAATGGTACCGGCGGGGGCAGAAGCTGGAGTCCAGCGTCCGCTCCTATGATGCGTTCATTGTGCGGGCGCTGGCTCCGCTCGGGCGCCGGGAGGAGGCGGAGGAGATTCTCAAGCGGCTCGAAGAGGAGTCCCGCCAGCACTACATCCGGGCCGAGATCCTGGCGATGGGCTACGCGGCGGTGGGCAACCTCGATCGCGCGTTCGCCTGCCTCGAGAAGGCCTTCCAGGCCCGATCCGCCGGCCTGATCTACCTGCACGTTGATCCGGGCTACGAGCCGCTCAAGCAGGATCCCCGATACAACGAGCTGGTCAAGCGGGTCGGGTTGAGGTAGCACTCCGGACGTCTCCGCCCCGCTGCCTATGAGCGACCCACCATCGAGCGACCAACCGGAGGCACCCCCGCCATGCTCGACGCCCTGAAACAGTTCCGTCCCCTCTCCATCCTCCAGCTCGCCAAGCGCCGCAAACCGGTCAAGAACGTCAACGCGATGCACGAGGAAAGCCTCTCGCCACTGGACCGGGTGGCCCTCGCGATCACTTCCCACGTGGGCACCATGGGGTTCTTCGGCCTCATTTTCCTGTGGACCATCCTCTGGTGCGGTTACAACATCCTCGCCACCGAGGTGCCCTCGCTCCATTGGAAGGCCTTCGACCCGTTTCCGGCGTTCGTGGCCTACCTGCTGATGAGCAACGTGATTCAAATCATGCTCATGCCGCTGATCATGGTCGGGCAGAACCTGCAGGGCCGCCACTCGGAGCTCCGCGCCGAAAACGACTTCGAGGTGAATGTCAAAGCGGAGAGGGAAATCGAGACCATCCTCCATCACCTCGAGTTCCAGAACGCGGTGCTGATGGCCATGCTGGAGAAGCTGGGGTTGAGTCAGGAAGACGCGGTGGCGGCGCTCCAGGCCCATGGCGTCCCGGCCACCCCCTCTCCTTGACAGCCTAGGAGAGCGTTCGTACCTTAGCCTCCTAGACCGCCTAGGAGACGAACCCGCCCGTGCCCCATCCCGCCCCGCCCCAACCCGGCGCCCCCGAGCTGCTGCAGGGCACCCTCGACATGCTGATCCTGAAAGCGGTGTCGGTGGGCCCGATGCACGGCTACGGTATCCTGCTCCGCATCCAGCACTTTTCCAGGGCGGCCCTCGAAATTCAGCAGGGCTCGCTCTACCCCGCGGTGTACCGGCTGGAGCACCAGGGCCTCCTCACCAGCGAATGGGGTACCTCCGACAACAACCGCCGCGCCAAGTTCTACAGCCTCACCCCCGCCGGCCGGCGCCGCTTGAAGGAAGAGCGCGAATCCTGGTCCCGCCTGGTCCAGGCCATCACCGCGGTCATGAACGCCACCCCAGCCGACCTCGCCCCATGATCCACCGCATCCGGGATTCCCTGCGCGTGCTCCTTGGCCGCGACCGCTTCGAGAGCGATATGGACGCTGAGCTCAAGGCGCACATCGAGCACCAGATGGACGACCTGATCCGCCAGGGCGTTCCCCGGCCCGAAGCCCTGCGCCGCGCCCGGGCGGCATTTGGCGCCATAGAGGGAACCAAGGAGGCCGCCCGCGCCGCCCGGGGCGTCCGCTGGGCCGACGAGCTGCGGGGAGACCTGCGCTACGCGCTCCGCACCCTTGCGAAGTCCCCCGGCTATGCCGCCGTGGCCGTTGCCACCCTCGCCGTAGGACTCGGCGCCAACACCGCCATCTTCAGCGTGGTGGACGGCGTGCTGCTCAAGCCGCTGCCGTTTCCGGAGAGCAGCCGCCTGGTCCAGGTCACCTTCGGCTACCCGCTCGGGGCCCTCTGGACCTACCGGAGCGCCGCCACCTCCTACCAGGCGGTCGCGGCCTACGAGTACGGCGGCGAGCTCAACCTCTTCGTCAAAGGCGAGGCCGAGCGGATCAAGGGCCGTCCGGTGTCCGCCGAGTTCTTTTCCGTCTTAGGCATGGGTGCATTGCGGGGCCGCACCTTCCAGAGCGGCGAGGACGCTCCCGGCGCCTCTCCGGTAGCGGTCATCAGCGAAGCCCTCTGGCGCCGCCGCTTCGGCGCCGATCCCGCCGTCGTCGGTCAGAGCATCCAGATCGACGGCACCCCGCGTCAGATCGTGGGCATCGTGCCGAGGAGCTTCGCGTTTCCCGCCGTCGGCACCGACGTCTGGATTCCCATCAAGCTCGATCCCAAGCTCATCGCCTCGGTCTGGGGAGCCGACGGCGCCACCTACATCGGCCGCTTGAAGCCTGGCGTCACCCTCGCCCGGGCCGACGCCGAGCATCGCGCCCTGATCCCGCGAGTCCGGGACGCTTTCCCCTTCAAGATGCCCGACAACTTCGGACTCGGCGCCGACAATCACGTCCGGCCGCTTGATCAGGCCATCGGGCAGGGGGTGAAGGGCCGGCTGTCCCTGCTCCTGGCCGCGGTGGGGCTGGTGCTGCTGGTCGCCTGCGTCAACGTGGCCAATCTCAACCTGACCCGCCTGGCCGGCCGGGAACGGGAGATCGCCGTTCGTCAGGCGCTGGGGGGCAGCCGGCTCCGGGTCGCGCGCCAGCTCGTCGTGGAGCAGCTCCTCGTCGCAGCGATCGGCGGGCTTTTCGGCGTTGCCGTCGCGGTGATCGCCACGCCGGCGCTGGTGCGCTCCCTCCCGCCCGACACGCCGCGGCTCGACCAGGTGGCCATCGATCCGCGCGTTCTCCTCTTCAGCGCGCTCGCCATTCTGGTCGCGGCCCTGCTGGCCTCTCTCGGGCCGCTGATGCGCTTGCCGCGCACCGGCAAGGCCGAAGTGCTCATCGCCGGCGCGCGCGGCAGCTCCGCCGGTCCGCGCCGCGCCCGTCTCACCGCGCTCTTGGTCGGTACCGAGGTGGCGCTGTCGGTAGTCCTGGCGATCGGTGCGATCATCCTGGTTCGGAGCCTGGGGCGACTCCTGGCGGTGGATCCCGGTGTTTCGGTCGAGCGGCTCACCACCGCGCGGGTGACGCCGAACCCGGTCTGGTGCAAGGATCAGGCGGGCCCCTGCACTTGTGATCCGGCGAACGGCCGCTGCCTCGCCTTTTTTCCCGCGCTGGAGGAGCGCCTTGCCGCGATCCCCGGCGTGCGGGGCGCAGCCATGGGCACCACCATTCCCCTCGACAACGGACAGTTCAGCTTCCCGATGGACATCGAGGATCATCCGGTGCCCCCGGGCAAGCCGGCCCACCTCCTCGGCACCCACACCGTCTCTCCCTCCTACTTCGCCGTGATGGGCATCCCGCTCCGGGAGGGGCGGGCTTTCACCCCGAACGACCGGATCGACGCGGAGCCCGTGGTCATCGTGAGCCGCGCGCTCGCCGACAA
>JBGPVQ010000305.1:0-4181 GCA_041491785.1 Gemmatimonadota bacterium
CGGCGCTCTGATTATAACCCCGGCTTCGTTGGCGCGCGGCGCTCAGCGGCACCGGGACCAGCACGGCCCCCGCGTCCGGCTCGACGTGGCGACCCATTGCGGCGGCCATCGGCTCCGAAACTCGCCACCACCCCTCGTATTTGAGCAGGTGGACCGCCCGCCGGGCGCCGCCTTCGAGCCAGACCGCGCTGCGAACGCCGGTGAGCTGCGGCGGCCACGCGAGGCAGAGGCGGCAAGCGACTCCCGGTGTGAGCGGCTGCCCGCATCGGGCGCAGCAGGGGTGCGGAAGCGGCGCCCAGCGGGCTCGGCAGGGCGCGCAGATGAGAGAATCTCCGGGAATCGTGCCCACCGATGAGCGGCACAACAGGCACTCCCCCGGGAGCAGCCAGCGCTCGGCCGCGGCCAGCCGGCTCCGGAGCTCAGGCCAGAGCTTCTCGAACGGCGGCACGCATCACCTCGCGGGGGGCGACCCGCCCGGGGAACCACCGCTCGAACGCCGCCGCGCCCTGCTCCACCAGTACCCCCCGCCCGTCGGCGGCGCGGAACCCGGCCTGCCGCATTGCGCGGACCCAGGCGGTTTCGCCCCGTCGGTAGACCAGATCGAGGACCGCCTCGACGGAGGCGAGCTCCCCTGCGGACACGGGCAAGGGATCATTCTCGTGAAGGCCCAGCGGCGTGCAGTTGATCGCCACCCGGCAGCGCGCGACATCGGTGGATTCGACACCTGCGGCGCGGACGACGGCCATGAATTGTTCGGCGCGCTCGCGGGTGCGAGAGCGGATCGCCACCCTGGCGCCGGCATATTTGGCGGCCATCAGGGCGGCCCGTGCGCTCCCCCCGGTTCCGACCAGGCACCAGTCGCCGGCTGGGGCGTCGAGACCGGCAAGCGCCGCCTGTATCCCCACGCTATCGGTCTCGCACCCCTCGATGACGTCGCCCCGGCCCCAGAAGGTGTTGCAGATCTCGCCGGGCGGGGCGTGGCCCGCCGCGAGGAGCCGCGCGGCCGCTCGCTTGTACGGAATGGTCACGTTTCCCCCTCCGCCCTGGCGCACCAGGCTTGCCATCACGGCGCCAAGCGACGCCGCCTCACACCGGAGCGCGACGTAGACCGCGTCGAGCCCAAGGGCGCGAAAGGCGGCGTTCTGCATCGCGGGCGAGAGCGATTGGGAGACCGGGTCTCCCAGCAGCGCGAACACCCGGGTGCGGGCGGAGATTTCCATCACGCCCCTCCCGCCAGCCGCGCGATGACCGCCGGCATCATGCCGGCGAGCTCCCGGAAGGTGTCCCGGTATTGTTCCAGCTCGGCGCCGTACGGATCCTTGACCTCGGCGCGCGCAGCGTCCTGGCCCGCGAACTCCCCCAGCAGATGCGCCCGCGCTCCCGCCCCCAGCTCGCGCACCCGGCCCAGATGGGACCGCGCCATGGTGAGGATCAGATCGGCCTGGTCCACGATGTCACGGGTCAACAAGCGGGCGCGGTGGTCCGAAATGTCGAGGCCCTGCTCCAGCAGGACCAAATACGCGCCCTCGGATGCGGGTGACCCGTCCCATGCTCCGATCCCGGCCGAGGCAACCTCGACATCGCGGAGCTCCGCCGCCGCGAGGGCGCGGCGCAGCAGGGTTTCGGCCATCGGGCTCCGGCAGGTATTGCCGGTGCAGACGAACAGAATCCGCTTCACGGCGCCAGACTCCCGACCGCGCGCCTGAGCTCGTCGCGTGGAAGCGCGCCTTCCCGAATCAGCGCGGTCCGTCGGGTGGTGCAGTCCACGATCGTCGAGGGAGGGACGTTGCCGAGGGTGCCGCCGTCCAGGACGAGCAGCTCGCCGGTGTCGTAGGCCTCACGGAACAGCGCGACGACCTGCTCCGCCCCCGCGGCGGGCGCCTGCCCGGGCCGGTTGGCGGAGGTGGAGGTTAGCGGTTGATCGAGCAACGCAATCAGGCGGGCCACGGCTCGATGAGACGTGTGGCGGACCGCGAAACCGCCCTCGGGGCCCCGGAGGGTATCGGGCAATCGACCCTCACCGCCCCGCAGCACGAGGGTCAGCGGTCCGGGCCAGAAGGCCTTGGCCAACGCATCGGCGGATGGGGTGAAGACCAGTCCGGCCCGCTCCGCCATCGCACGGCTCGACACCAGGAGCAGGAAGGGCTTGCCGGCCCGGCGCCCCTTGAGCGTGGAGAGCCTTGCCACCGAGCGCGGATCGGCGGCCGAGCCCAGCCCGTATACCGTTTCGGTCGGATACCCCAAGAGCCCCCCGCGGGCAAGCTGCTCGCGAACCGTGGGGGCGGCTCGGTCCGCGTCGTCCGGAGCGCCCAGCGGGAGAATCACCGGCGTGCCGCCGCGTAAGCCTCGGCGAGACGGAAATCGTCGGGTGTCGTGACCTTGAGGTTGGTGGTGAGGTCGGGCACCAGTGATACGGCAGCCCCGGCGCGCTCTACCAATGACGCGTCGTCGCTTCCCTCGAACCCGGCTGCCCGGGCGCCGGCGTAGGCCGCCTCGAGCAACGCCCGGGGAAATCCCTGCGGCGTCTGCGTCCGCCAGAGCGCCGCCCGCGGAACCGTCCGCAGGATTCTCGCGGGCCGGCCCGAGAGCGTTGGCTCAGCCTCCTTGAGCGTATCGGACAGCGGTACCGCAGCGACCGCCGCCCCACCGCGCCGAGCCTCCGCAATGACGGCGTCGATGACCGCCCGGTCGGGAAAAGGCCTGGCCCCATCGTGAACCAGCACGACCGTCGAGCCGGGCCGTAAGCCGCCCAGTCCCGCTTCGACCGAGTCCATGCGGGTGGCCCCGCCTGGAACGGCGCGTAGCCGCTCCCCGAGCAGCTCGGCCAGCCACGCCGGGGGGCTAACGACCGCCTCTGCGGGCAGGACCGCGATGACCTCCGTCACCTCGGAGTGGGACAAGAAGGGACGCAGCGCCCAGAGCAGGAGCGGCACGCCGCCAAGGAGTTGGAACTGCTTCGGCAGGCTTCCCCCCAACCGTTCGCCGCGTCCCGCCGCGACGACCACCACACCCACGTCACGCGGCAAGGGCACTCACCAGCTGGTCGACGTGCGACAACCCCACATGGCGGAGCCCGGAAATCTCGGCCCCCTCTCTTGGCGATCCGAAGGCCCGGCGGAAGCCCAGGCGGCTCGCCTCGGCCAGGCGACGCTCCAGTCCACCGATCGGACGGATCTCGCCCCCCAGCCCGATTTCTCCCAGGAACAGGGAATCCGCCGGCGTGGGGGTGTTGTGCAGACTGGAGAGTAGGGCTGCGGCCACGGCCAGATCGGCACCCGGCTCGCGCAGCTTGACACCGGCAGTTACTTGCACGAACACGTCGAGCTGCGCGAAGCTCGCCCCGCCCCGGCGCTCCAGCACTGCCAGGAGTACGGCAAGGCGCTTGGGATCGAGTCCGGTGGCCACCCGCTGCGGCGTACCATACCCCGATGGCGCGGCGAGGGCCTGCACCTCGACCAGCACCGGTCGGGTGCCCTCCATGAGCGCGGTGACCGCACTTCCGCTGGTCCCCGCCGAGCGGGCCGCGAGGAACACCGCCGAGGGATTGGAAACCGCCGCCAATCCCCGCTCCGTCATCGAGAACACACCCAATTCGTCCACCGACCCGAATCGATTCTTGGTGGCACGGAGCAGGCGGTAGTCCAGGGAACCCTCGCCCTCGAAGTAGAGCACCGTATCCACGATGTGCTCCAGAGTCTTGGGCCCCGCGATGGCCCCGCCCTTGGTGACGTGCCCGACCACCACCACCGCGGTGCCGCTCTCCTTGGCAAAACGCATCAGGTGGGCGGCGCATTCCCGCACCTGCCCGACGCTGCCGGGTGCGCTCTCCAGCGCATCGGTGTACACCGTTTGGATCGAGTCGAGCACAACCAGCTCGGCCCGGCTGGTGCGCGCCGCATCGAGGATGGCCTCGAGCCGGGTTTCTCCCAGGACCAGGACCGGCCCTGCGTCTTCGATGAGACGGTCGGCGCGGAGGCGGATCTGTTCGGGCGATTCCTCCCCGCTGGCGTAGAGCACCTGCCGGCCGGCCCCACGAAGCCGGGCGGCCACCTGGAGCAGCAAAGTCGACTTCCCGATCCCCGGCTCGCCCCCGATCAGCGCCATCGACCCGGGCACGATCCCGCCTCCCATAACGAAATCGAACTCGGGGAGCCCGGTGTTCCAGCGGACCAGGCGGGCGC
>JBGPVQ010000306.1:0-4144 GCA_041491785.1 Gemmatimonadota bacterium
GAACCTCCGATTCGGGGCCCTTCGCCCCCTGATTAGGGGCATGCGCCGCGGACTCGCGGAACCGCTCGCGGTGGCCTTGAGCGCGAAGTTGTTCTCACTGCTCGACCTGCTCCATCCCCGATCCAGGGGCCGTCGGCGGGATCTCCGCAGCCGAATCGCCGGCCGGCTGCGCTCCCGGGCCACCAGGGAGGAGGAGGAAATCAAGCCGGGTCGGCCCGAGGGCTTGATCGTGGATAAGGCAGCCGAGGCAGTCGATGCCCGCTTGCAGCGGGCGGTGGCCGCCTATCAACCGACGCATCTCGGGATTCCCATTGATCTCATCCTGGCGTCCGACTTCGACGTCGCCGAGACAGTGAGGCTGTGGCGAGAGGTCACGACCGGGGTTCGTTGGGTGATTTCCCGTTACCCCCACCTCGAGTTGCTTCGCGGTGATCTCCCCGATCTCCTGCGAGCCGTGCTCATCGATGCGCGGTTCGACGGCAGAGATGGGGCAGCGTGAACGCCCCTCAAGGGATTCGGACGCTACCGATCGTATCGGAGCTGCGGGTCACCAGCAGCACTGGTGCCGCTGTCCACCTGTGGCTGGGTGATAGTCGGCTCGAGTCCGCCGATGAGGCGTTCTGGCGCTCCCTCGACGAGGCGGACCGCAAGTACGTCCAGGCGGCGGGTACCCCTGAGGTCACTCGCCAGCGCCTGTTGTCCCGTGCCGGCCTGCGCCTTGTGGTCGCTGAGACCCTCGATCTCTCCCCCGGTGAGGTACCGGTGGTGCGAACCGAATTGGGAGCTCCGCGGCTCTCCCTCCCGGACGCCCCGGCTGTATCCACCAGCCACTCCGGGCCCTGGATCGTGTGGGCCGTGGGCTCCGCGCCCTTCGGCGTTGACGTGGAGTGCCCTCGTCCCGGCTGGGATTGGGAGGAGGTATCGGACATCTGCTTCTCACCCTGGGAGGCAGCCCGTCTTCGCACGATTCCTCCGGCGGAACGCGCCGCGCGATGCCTTCGGCTCTGGGCTCTGAAGGAGGCCTGCCTCAAAGCGACGGGACGGGGGCTCAGAATCGCGCCGGAGAGCTTTTCACTCTGGTGGCGGGAGGGACGGGCCATGTTGGCCGAGGGAGGTGGAGATTTTTTCCGCGGGGAGTGGGTCTTCGCCGAGTTTGACCTGCCCGGTGGTACGGCCGGGGCGGTGGCCATGCGGGGCGCCCGCGGGTGTGGGGTGGCCGCCTAAGAGCGCCTGACCGCCAGCGGAAGGAATCGCACCACCCCCGCCAGGAACCCCGTTCCCCACGCCAGATGGATCGTCGCGAAGATCACCGGTAGCAGCGGGAAGAAGCGGCCCCCTCCGCGGGCCGCCGCCAGCCCCGACGCAACCAGGCTCGCCGCGACATACAGGACGGGCACCCCAAGCGCGAGGGCCGGCGCCCTGGAGGCCAAAGCCACACTGGCCAGCAAAGCGAGAACGAACGCCGGCGCCGCAAGCTGCCGCCAGCGGAGCGATCCCGGATGGGTCATCACGGTCCTCACCCGCCACATCCCGTAGCGGAAGTACTGGCGGCCCAGCGCCCGGAGCGACGGCCGCACCCAGTAGCGGGATTGGATTGCCGGAGTGAGGAGGATCCGCTCCCCGGTCTGCCGAAGCCGGTAATTGAGCTCATAGTCCTCGTTCACCAGCCACGCCTCGTTCATCCCGCCCAATTGACGCAGCTTCTCGGTGCGCCAGGCCCCCAGATACACCGTGTCTACCCAGCGCTCGTTGTCGGCGTACCGGAAGGCGGCATCGCCGGCGGCAAACCGTGATTGGTACGCCAGTGCGATCGCGCCGTCGATGTACCCCCGTCCCACCGGATGCTGCGGCCCGCCCACATTACCGGCCCCGGTCCGTTCCAGGGCCCGAACGCATTGACTGACGTAATCGGGATCGTACTGGGTGTGGGCGTCGAGTCGCACGAAATACGCGCCCCGCGCCAGCGCGAGAGCGCGATTGAAGGCGGCGGCTTGGATCCGGGCGGGGTTCGGAATCAGCCGGATCCAGGGATGGCGGCAGGAATAGTCTTCGACGATCCCGGCCGAGCGATCGGTGCTCTGGCCGTCCAGCACCAGAACCTCGAGCCGATCCTTTGGCCAATCGAATCCGACCACGCAGTCGAGACAGGAATCGATGAACCCCGCCTCGTTCCGCATCGGAATGAAGAGGGTCACCAGGGGGTGGGCGCCCATCGGCGTCACGAGCCCCCGGGTTTCAGGGCCGTGTAACCAGCTTCTGCTTGGGCTCGACCCCCACCGCCTTCGGCGCGCCCCGCATCATTGCATTGGTCGCCCGGGTAAGCAGGAGCAGGTAGATGGACATCAACACCAGATGGAGGACTCCGCTTGCCATGCCGATGTTGAAGATGGCCCGCCCCGGCGGCTGCATGACCCGGCGGGCCTGCAGCGCGTCGAAGGGGAAGAGCAAGGTGAGCGCGCCAAAGAACGCCGTGAATGCCCAGACCAGCAGCCGGATCCCGCGCATCGCCTTCCAGTCGTGGGTGAGCCGCGCCGTACCCACCGCCACCGCCAGGCCGACCGCCGGCGTCACCAGGTAGTTGGACAGCAGCTGGGTCACCGCGAACCGCCAGGTGGCGTTTCCCAGCGCGGCGGGGAGAATCCCGCGGCCCCAGTCGAGCAGGGGCACCCCGATCAGCAGGAAGGCAAGGAAGTAGAGGGCGGCACTCATGCCCTCGAGGCGAGAGGCGGGCTGATCGGCCATTGACGGTTCCCGGGACGGTTGGAGGTGGGGCGACCTGGGCAAGAGCCGGGCGCGGCAGGAAATCTGGCTCCGGAAGGGGGAGCTACGCAATCACCGAGGCCACGCGCAGCCTCCAAAAGAACAACCGGGCCGTCCGAAGACGGCCCGGTTGTTTCGCGACTCGAGGCGGGGTGCGGCGCTTACTTCCGGTTCCGGCGGCGGGCCCCCGCGAGGCCCACGCCAACCAGACCCAGCGCCATCAGGCCCATCGTGGCGGGCTCCGGTATCACATCGTACTTCACGAACTCCTGGATGCAGTTCTGGTGGTCGTCCGTCGGATGATTCGGGTCGATCGAGAAGCAGGCCTGCCGGGCGCTCCAGTTTGCGTCGGAAATGACGATCCAGTCGTTCGGATTCCAATCGGCCGTCAGGGTCAGCGCATTGAAGAATGCGTCGTTGGCGATCGTGGCCCAGTCGTACGGGGTGTTGATCCCCGGGTAGCCGAGGAAGTGATTGATCTGCGCCCCTTCGGTCGTCGAGTTATCCGGAACGCCCCAGTCCAGTGAGCCAAGGTTGACGCCGGGATAGATCTTGGTATAGGCCGAGGTCCACACCCACATGGCGAGCTGAGCGGCGGCAAGTTGCGACGGCGTGGTGTAGAGGCCCAAGCGAATCTTGTTCGCGATGTACGCTGCGGACATGTAGGCCCGCAGGTTGTCGGGGCCACCGGGGGTCAGATTCCCCAGCCGGGTCTTGTCCAGCGCGTCGACCCCCAGGCGGGTGGTGAACGACGCCCCGGGAACGTTCGGCGTGATGTCGTTCAGCGCGTCGATGCAGTACACATCGAAAATCGAGGAGCCGCCGTTGAAGCTGCCTTTGTAGGGGGCAACCGATTGCGGCGGCAGCAGCGCGACGGTCGATCCACCGGCCGTCAGCGTGAAGGTTACCGGCTGGGGCGCCGCGAACGCGGCCTGCGCGGTCAGCGCGAGGCCGGCGAAAGCGATCAGAGGACTCTTCAGGATCCGCATTCGGGCACCCTCAATGTGTAAAGTCGCGATTGGAGGCGAGTTACCCCTTCCCAGTGAATCAGCAACGTGCATGCCACCGACCGACTAAATCTTGCTCTGTAACCGATTCCGACGGGTCGACGGCTAACCTATTGCTGGAAAGGCGATTGCGCGAGAGGCTTCGGCCGGTCAGAAGGGGCCTGCGGAGTCCTTAGGTTCACCGGGGCCACCCGAGTGTTGCCGAGAATTGTCGCGGGCATGCTACACTCGGGATAATGTTAGAATTGCCCGCCGATGCGCGTGGGCAAAGCTACGCAAACATCTGCACTTACAACCGGCGCCTTTGGTGTACCCATCGGCTGGACTTCACCGACCTCAGCTCCGCGCGTTCCTGAGCCAATTCCAGGTGCGCTCCA
>JBGPVQ010000307.1:0-4144 GCA_041491785.1 Gemmatimonadota bacterium
ACACCGGTGCGGAGCTTGGCCCGGAATTCTTCCCGACTCTTGCACCCGCCGCTTAGCCCCGGCGGGGTATCCACCGCCTGCGAAGCGGTGAGTCGCACCTCGATCGAGGGATGGAAGCGGCGGGATTTGATCACCTGGTCCAGGCTCTTGACCGGGACCTTCTCGCCCTGCTGCGCGAGCCAGGCGTTGAGGTCGAACTTGAATGGGAGACAGCTGCCGCTCTGCTGCCGGCGCCAAGTGTCCAGGCTATCGACCGTCACCGAGTCGATAACCGTGGCGCCGGCGCGACGCAGATCGTCCAACGCCTTCCGGAACACCGCCAGCACTTCCGGGTCGGCGGTCGGCGTGTCATAGGCTTGGTGCAGCACGCCGACGCGGGCGCCCATAAGACCGTTCGGGATGAGCGCCGCGGCGTAGTTCTCTCGCGGCCGGCCGTGGCCGGCCGCGGTGGCGGGGTCGTCGGGATCTTCGCCCACGATCACCTGGAACACCGCCACCGCGTCGGCGACGCTGCGCGCCAGTGGTCCGGCGATATCCGCCGAGAGATTGAGCGGCACCACGCCGGCCCGGCTGCTGAGGCCCATGGTGGAGCGGATACCGACCAGGGCATTGTGCGACGCCGGCCCCCGAATGGAGTTGCCGGTATCGGTGCCGAGCCCGACCTCGCCGAAGTTGGCTGAAACGGCGGCGGCGGTACCACCGCTCGAGCCCGCGGTCACCCGGTCCAGCGCGAAGGGATTCCTGGTGTAACCCGGCAGAATCGAGCTCACCGTCTCATAGGGGCTGAACGCGAACTCTGCCATGTTGGACTTGGCCAGCACGATCGCTCCGGCCTCGCGGATGCGCTTCACCTGAAACGCGTCCCGATCGGAGATGTAGCCTGCGAGCGAAAGCGAACCGGCGGTAACCGGAAGGTCCGCGGTTTCGAAGTTGTCCTTGACGATCATCGGGATGCAGTGCAGCGGCCCGATGAGCCGTCCGTCGCTCCGGAACCGACGGTCGAGCGAGTCGGCTACTGTGAATGCCTTCGGATTCACGATCACCAGCGCGTTGATGGCGGGGCCGCTCTTGTCGTACGCGGCAATCCGCGCCAGGTACCGCTCGACCAGCCCGTGGCAGGTCAGCGTGCCGGCTTTGATGGCGGCGTGGATCTCGGAGATGGTGGTCTCCTCGACCTGGAATGCCGCGCGCTGCCGCGCCGCCGCCGGAGCGGCGAGCGCGAGCAGCGCCGCGGCGCCGCACCACCACCTCATGGGATCAGGATTCCCTGGCCGCGCTTCTGCGCCAACTTCGCGTTGAATCCGGCTAGGTCGCCCTGCAGAACCGCATCCAGCCGGCTGCGCGCGCTCTGGACCTGCTGCCGCAGCAGTTGGTGGACCTCACGCTGCTGCGTGGTGGGTGCGAAGTCGGATCCGCCGACCCCATCGGCCAGCCAGCCGAGCCGGCCCATGAGCCGCATCGGGTAGCGCACGTCGTCCTGTCCCCGCCCGGTGAGCTGGAGCTGGGCCAGGTCCTGCTCCACCGCGATCAACTTCTTCTCGACCGAGTCGGCGTCACTGCGGAGCCCGGTCATCGTGGAGTCGGCCGCGAGTGTATTCCGGAGGGAAACCAACTGGGCGCGCGCGGACTCGATCCGGTTGATCATTCCCACCACGTCCTCGAGGTCGCTGCGAATCTCCTCCATGAGCGTGGTCTGGACCCGGATATCCTCGAGGGTTCCTCCCGATTTCGGGTCCTTCCGGAGCTCGAGCTTCTGGGTGGCCTCCTGCCCGGCCGCCACGAGCTTGACCGTGTAAGTGGCCGGCGGTGCCAGAACGCCGAGCCGGACGCCGTCCGGGGCGTTCCGGCCGTCGGGGCCTACGCTGATGTCGGGGGCGTAGAGCGGCGGGGTGCGCATCTTGGCTTCCTTTGACAAGTCGAACCGGAAGTCCCACCAGACACGGTCGATGCCCGCCTTGGCCGGACCCTTGAAGCTGCGGACGACCTTGCCCGTCCCGTCCAGGACGCTGAGCGAAACGCTGTCCTTCGCCTCCGACTTGAGCCAGTAGTTGATCGACGCCCCGCTGGGCGGATTCTGGCCGGCGGACGGATCGTACGCCACCGCAAACGTCCCCTCGACGCCCCGCAGGCGATATGCGGCCCGGGGCGCGAATAGGTGGGCGTCCTTCGTGGTTACCGGCGGCGCCAACTCGCGGAGCGGGGTGATGTCGTCCAGGATCCAGATGCCTCGGCCGTAGGTGGCCACTACCAGGTCACTGAAGTGCTCCTGCACCACGATCCAGTACACCGGCGCGTGGGGAAGGGTGGTTTGCAACGGCTGCCACTTCTCCCCGTCGTCGAAGGAGACGTAGAGCCCCCCCTCGGTGCCGGCGTAGAGCAGCCCCCGCCGCACCGGGTCTTCGCGCACGATGTGGGTGTAGCTGAGCGGGGTCCTGGGGATCCCGGCGGTCAGGAGCCGCCAGGACTTTCCGTAGTCGCTGGTCTTGTAGATCCACGGATCGCGATTGTTGACCTGATGCCCATCCACCGTGAGGTAGGCGGTGGCGGTGTCGAACCGGGACGGCTCGATGTTGGCGATGGTGCCCCAGGCGGGCAGCCCGGGGAGATTAGCGGTGAGGTTGGTCCACGTGGCTCCTCCGTCCCGGGTCAGCTGCACCAATCCGTCGTTGGTCCCCACCCAGATGAGTCCCGGCTTGAGCCGCGACTCGGCGATGGCGAACACCACCCCGGCATACTCGACGCCGATATTGTCCGGGGTGAGCCCGCCGGAGCTCTGCTGCCGGCTCTTGTCGTTCCGGGTGAGGTCGGGGCTGATCACCTTCCAGCTCCGCCCGCCGTCGGTAGTAACGTGGACGTACTGGCTGCCGACGTAGACTTTGTTATGGTCGTTGGGCGAGATGGTGAGCGGGAAATTCCAGACCCAGCGGTACTTGAGATCCGCGGCCGCCGAGCCCATCGGCCCGTCGGGCCAGACCTCGACGTTCTGGATCATGTTAGTCCGTGCATCGTAGCGGGTGACGACACCGCCGGCGGCACCCCACCCGGAGGCGCTGGACCATACCGTGGTGGGGTCCTCGGGATCCGGAGTGGCCCAACCGCTCTCGCCGCCGCCTACCGTCTGAAACATGCCGCGCGGAATGGTCCCCTCGCCCGGGCCGAACCGGCTATTGCTGGGCCCCATCGCCGAAGGCCCATCCTGCCGGTTCCCGTACACGAAGTAGGGAATCCGGTTGTCGACGGTCACATGGTACATCTGCGCCACCGGCAGCTGGATCTGGTTCCAGGTCTTGCCCCGGTTGATCGAGATGGAGATCCCGCCGTCGTGGCCAACCGCCTGGCGGCTGGCATCGGTCGGGTCGATCCAGATGTCGTGGTGATCCCCGCCGGGGATTTCGGCGTTCGGGGGGTCGATGGTGGTCTTTCCGCCGTCGAGGGTCTTGCTGTAGAACGCCGAAAGGAAGTACGCCTCGTTCTCGTTGTCGGGGGCCACCGCCATGCGGGTGTAGTACTGGGTGCGGCCGGCGAGTTGCCGGTCATGGCTCACCAGCTGCCAGGTGTCCCCGCCGTCATCCGAGCGCCAGAGCTCTCCGGTGCCGGCGTCCTTGCCGCGGACCGGGACCCCGTCGCCGGTCTCGATCAGCGCGTAGACCCGATTGGTGTTACTCCGCGCAATGGCCAACCCGATCTTGCCGACCGGGGCTTCTGGAAGGCCGTGCCCGGTCAGTCGCTTCCAGGTGACTCCCCCGTCGGTGCTCTTCCAGATGCCGCTTCCCGCCCCGCCGCTCTCCCGGCCCCAGGTGTGGATTTCGATCTGCCACGTCGCGGCGAAGAGAATTCGGGGATTGCCGGGATCCATCACGACATCGATGGCACCGGTGCTGTCGTTGACGAACAGCGTCCTTTCCCAGGTCTTGCCGCCATCGGTGGTGCGATAGATGCCCCGTTCCGGCTGCGGTCCGTAGGCGTGGCCCAGTGCGGCCACCACCACGACGTCGGGGTTCCGGGGGTCGATCACGATCCTTCCAATGCGGCCGGTGTTGTCCAGTCCCATGCGAGTCCAGCTCTTGCCGGCGTCGGTCGACTTGTAGACTCCCCAGCCCAGCGAGATGTGACTGCGGATGAACGGCTCACCGGTGCCGGCCCA
>JBGPVQ010000308.1:0-4142 GCA_041491785.1 Gemmatimonadota bacterium
AGCCGCTCTCGACCAGCTATCGGGGCATCGAGGTCTACAAGCTCCCCATGTGGCAGCAGGGCCCGGCGATGCTCCAGGCGCTCAACATCCTCGAGTACGTCGACCTCAAGGCGATGGGCTACAACAGTGCCAAGTACCTGCACACCGTGTATCAGGCGATGAGCCTCGCCTTCGCCGACCGCGATTTCTACTACGGCGACCCCGGGTTCCCGCCCGAGGAGCCGGTGAAGGGCCTGCTGTCGAAAGAGTACGCCCGGCAGCGCTTCGCCCAGATCAACTGGGAGCGGAACGACCCTGCCATCAAACCCGGCGATCCCTACCCCTTCCAGGGTGGCAGCAATCCGTTCGCCGAGCTGCTGGCGAAATGGACGGTGACCGGCGCCCCGGCCAACGCGCCGCTCAGCGGGCAGCAGGACCGCCCGGTGCCCTCACCGGAGTCGAAGGAGGCGTTCGAGGCGTTCAAGGCCGGCTTCACCAGCGGCACCACCTCGATCGAGGCGGCGGACGAGGAGGGCTGGGTTGTATCGGTTACGCCGAGCGGCGGATGGGTTCCGGCGGTGATTGCGGGGCGTACCGGGGTAGGCCTGAGCCAACGAATGCAGAGTTTCGTGACGGACCCCGCCGATGGCCCGTTCAACGTGGTGGAGCCCGGCAAGCGGCCGCGGGTTACGCTCACTCCCACCATGGCCCTCAAGGATGGAATGCCGTACCTCGCCTTCGCGGTTCAGGGTGGCGACAGTCAGGATCAGAACCTGCTCCAATTCTTCCTCAACACGGTGGAGTTCGGGATGACGCCTCAGCAGGCGGTGGAGGCCCCCAACATGAACTCCTACCAGATGCGATCTTCATTCGGCGCACACGAGGCTCGGCCCGGGCGGATGCTCCTTGCCGATGCGGTTCCGCAATGGATCCGCACCGAGCTCAGGCGGATGGGCTATGCCCTGGAGTTCGAAGAGCGAACCTCCGGGCCGATCAACGCAATCATGCTCGATCGCAAACACGGAACCATCTGGGGCGGATCGAGCCACCACGGGGAGGACTACGGGATTGCATGGTAGGGTGAGGGGCGGGCGGCAAGCATCCGGTCGATCGAGCGACTCGGAGGCGGGCTAGCCGGACCCGCTGGCGCCGACCACCGAACTGCGCCGTTCGAGCAACAAGGTGTCCCGCCAGACCCCGTGAAGCTGGCCGATTCGCTCGCGCCGACCGACGACGCGAAAGCCGGAACGCGCATGCAGGGTGAGGCTGGCGTGGTTCTCGGAGAAGATGCCGGCCTCCAAGGTCCACAGCCCGCGTGCCTCCGATGCGACCACCAGGGCGTCGAGGAGGGCCCGACCGCCCCCCCGGCCCCGAGCCGCGGCGGCCACATAGACGCTCACCTCGGCGACTCCCGCGTAGACGCAGCGCCCCGACACCGGACTGAGAGCGGCCCAACCGAGAACCCGCCCTTCGGGGCTCGCGACCAGACGGCATTCCCGCAAGTGGGCCACGTCCCACGTCTCCCACTCCGGCGCCGCGGTCTCGAAGGTGGCGAGGCCGGTCGCGATCCCCTCCTCGTAGATGGCACGCACCCCGGGCCAGTCGGCTGGAGCCATCGGGCGAACCACGACCGGGGCGTCGCTTATGGGAAGATGTCCTCCAGGATGTCCGCCACGAGGCCCTCATCATCGATCATGACGATTCGACTGCCCACAATCGCATACTCGTAGCCCGCCGCCGGCGGCGGAACCAGGACGAGCAGCTCCTTTGCCAGCGCTACGCGAACCACCCCCGCCGGGAGCGGCTTGCCCCGAACCACGAGTCGGAGCACCTCCGGCCGCAGGGGAGTGATCACGATGCGGTGGGTGCGATAGTAGTTCCGGAACAACCCTCGGTCGGTCACTCTGAAGACATGCCGCTCGCGCACCCGCACGACGTGGGGGTTGCCTTTGGGGCCCTTGACCACCACCCGTCGCTGGGCCAGGCCGGGTGTGGCCGCCCCCGCGAGCACCAACACCGAGAGGGTGAGCCGCATTGTCAGGGACATCGGAGGCCTCCGCGCTGAGTGGAAGGCGAACGGAATGGAAATGTCAGAGCAAAATGGTCGATCGGCCGCAAATGCGCGAATTCCCTCCCCAGCGTCCGGGGGAAGACCCATGGGGTGATGGATCGGGTGGTCGGTAAGCGGTTCCGGGACCCTGAATCTGCGCCGCCGCTGGCGAAAACTCGGCCCTCCAGGTAGTGTTGAGCCCATGAACCGGTCGATGCTCGCCTCCAGCTGGTATACCTACTACTACATGACCCCTACCACGGGCCATAGCCGGAGGCACTCGACGCAGTAGAGAGCATCGCACCGAGTTCCCGACTTCCGAGCGGCCCGTGAATCCCACGGGCCGCTTTCTTTTTCCCTATGCCGAGGGTATCGCCATGCCGGACTCGCTCGTCGCCCCGTTCGTCCAGCAGGACTGGGATGCCTACACCGACGAACAACACTCCGTGTGGGCCGCCCTCTATTCCCGCCGGATGCCGTCGCTGCGCGCCAATGCCAGCCGGATCTTTCTCGCCGGCGCCGAGGCCATCGGCCTCGAGTCGGAATTCATCCCGGTGCTCGCAGTGCTCAACCGCCGGCTCCTGTCCCGTACCGGCTGGTGCGCGCTCCCGGTGGACGGGTTCCTTCCCGCCGCGGAGTTTTTCGGCTGCCTGGCGCGCCGCCGGTTTCCGACCACAGTCACGATTCGGCCGGCGGACCGGCTCGACTACGTTCCCGAGCCGGACATTTTTCACGATGTCTTCGGGCACGTGCCGCTGCACGCCGACCCGGTCTTCGCCGATTTCCTCCAGCGGTTCGGGGCGGTGGCGGCCCGGGCGACCGACCCGGAGATGATCGAACGGCTGGCCCGGCTCTTCTGGTTCACCGTCGAGTTCGGGCTGGTGCGGGAGCAGGGGCAGGTCAAGGTGTACGGTAGCGGCCTGATCTCCTCCCACGCCGATGCGGCCAACGCCCTGGGCCTCGGCTGTGAGCGGCGGCCGTTCACGCTCGACGCGGTGTTCGGGCAGCCGTTCCGGATCGATGAGCTCCAGCCGACCCTCTTCGTGGTCGAGGACTTCAGCCAGCTCTTCGAGGCGGTGGCCGAGGCCGAGCGCCGGTTGACCCTCAACCGGTAACCGGTTAGTATAGGCTCACTTGGAAGCGGGGGCGGAGACGCTCCCCACCCTGAGCCAGAGCGCGGCGAACGGGTTCCTGAACCGCTCCCCTGGGGCCGAGAGGTCCCGGCCGGGGAGCGTTCCGGAACACCCCGCGCCCCGGGGTGTTTTTCTTTCGCCATCTGCGGAGGTCGACCACTGAGCACCAACGAGCGCGAACGCCGGACCCGCGTGAACCGGATGATTCGGATCAGCCCCGTCAGGGTGATCTCGGACGCCGGCGAACAGTTGGGAGTGTTGCCGATCGAGGAGGCTCTCGCCGCCGCAGAGGAGCGGGGCCTCGACCTGGTGGAAGTGGCGCCGACGGCCCGGCCCCCCGTGGTCAAGATCATGGACTACGGGAAGTTCAAGTTCGAGGAAGCCAAGGCCGCGCGGGCGGCCAAGAAGAAGCAGCACGTGATCGAGATCAAGGAGGTGAAGTTTCGCCCCGGGATCGACGATCACGACTTCGATTTCAAAACGCGCCACATGCGCGAGTTCCTGACCGAGGGCAACAAGGTCAAGGTGACGATGATGTTCCGGGGCCGGCAGATGGCCCGGATCGACCTGGGCAAGGCGGTACTCGACCGGGTATCCGCCGTGCTCGCCGACATCGGGAAAATCGAGTTCGATGCGCGGCTTGAGGGCAAGAACATGACGATGGTGATCGCGCCGAAGTAGCGCGGGCCGTCACGGAGAGACCCATGCCGAAGATGAAGACCAAGCGCGCCGCCATGAAGCGTTTCACTCGCACCGGGACTGGCAAGCTGAAGCGGGGCCAGGCCAACAAGCGGCACATCCTGACCAAGAAGACGCGCAAGCGGAAGAACCACCTCGCCAAGATGCAGTTGGTGAGCTCGGCCGACTTCCCCCGCGTCAACCGCCTGCTCCAGGCCTGAGAGGAGCCGACCGATGCCTCGCGTCAAGAATGGGGTCGCGCATCACGCGCGCAAGAAGAAAATCATGGAGGCGGCCAAGGG
>JBGPVQ010000309.1:0-4135 GCA_041491785.1 Gemmatimonadota bacterium
AAGCTCCTGCTGCAGTACCCGCCCGATACCGCGGGCGGCATCATGACCACGGAGTTCGTCAGCGTCCCCGCCGACTGGACCGCAGAGCGCACCCTCGCCCACGTCCGCCAGGTGGGGGGCCGGAAGGAGACGGTCTACGCCATCTACGTCACCGACCCGGGAACCCGGGCGCTGATCCACGTCGTGTCACTCCGCGAGCTGGTGATGGCCGAACCGTCGACCCAGGTGGGGGAGGTCGGCACCGAGCGCAGCCCCCTCAGCGTGGCGCCCCGGATGGACCGCGAGGAGGTGGCGCGGCTGATCAGCAAGTACAATCTGCTCGCCATGCCGGTGGTGGACGAAGGCCAGCACATCCTGGGCATCGTCACGGTGGACGACGTCATCGACGCGCTGGTCAAGGAGGAAACCGAGGACGTCCAGAAGTTCGGCGGCATGGCGGCCCTCGACGAGCCGTATACCGAGATCGGCTTCGGGGCGATGGTGAAGAAGCGCGCCGGCTGGCTCTGCGCTCTCTTCATCGGAGAAATGCTCACCGCCACCGCGATGGGCAAGTTTCAGCTCGAGATCGAGCGGGCGGTGGTGCTGGCGCTGTTCATCCCGCTCATCATCAGCTCAGGGGGCAACTCCGGCTCCCAGGCTACCTCCCTGATCATTCGAGCGCTCGCGCTCCGCGAAGTAACCCTGAAGGACTGGTGGCGTATCGCGCTCCGCGAGCTGCCCACGGGCCTGGTACTGGGATCCATTCTCGGAGCGATCGGGGTCCTGCGGATTCTGGCGTGGCAGGCGCTCGGCTGGCAGGACTACGGCATCCACTACGGGCTGGTGGCCGTGACGGTGGGAGCGGCGCTGATCGGAGTGGTGACCTTCGGCTCGCTCACCGGATCGATGCTGCCGTTCGTTCTCCGCCGGCTGGGGTTCGACCCGGCCAGCGCCTCGGCGCCGTTCGTGGCCACGCTGGTGGACGTGACCGGGATTGCGATCTATTTCTCGGTGGCCGCGCTCATTCTGCGGGGAACGCTGCTGTAATCAACTCCGCTTGGCGGCGCGGGCCCGCGCCGGGCGGCGCGCCGGAGCCCTGCTCCGCTTGGCTGCGAGGAGCTCCACCGCGTCCTTGAGCGTAACCCGCTGAGGATCGCTGCCTTTCGGGATCGACGCGCTCACCGTCCCGTGCTTGACATACGGGCCGTACTGACCGTCGTAGAGCGCCACCGGCGCCTGATCCTCGGGATGGGGGCCCAGCTCCTTGAGGGGCGCCCGCGCCGCGTGCCGCCCGCGGCCAAGCTTAGGCTGGGCCAGGAGCTCGAGGGCCCGGCGCAGCGTGACGGTCAGCACGTGGTCTTCGCCTTTGAGCGAGCGATAGTCCTTGCCGTCCTTCCCCTTGTCGTGCACGATGTAGGGCCCGAAGCGGCCCTGTCCCGCGAAGAGCTTGCTGCCGTCGGCGTGCACCCCGAGGATCCGGGGCAGCGCCAGAAGCCCAACCGCGGTTTCCAGCGTGACGTCCTCCGGTTTCATCCCCTTGGGTAGGCTGGCCCGCTTCGGCTTGGGGTTCGCGTCATTGACCTGGCCCAGCTGAACGTAGGGACCGTACTGCCCCGTGAGCACCAGGATCGGCTCTCCGGTCGTGGGATGATGGCCGAGGATGTCGGGACCTTCGAGCTTTTGCCGCAGCAGCTCCTCCACCCCGGCATTGGTGAGATCCGCAGGGGCGGAGTCTCGCGGTACCGACGCCCGCAGCGTCTCCCCGCCACGTTCTACCTCGATATAGGGACCGAACCGGCCGATTCGAATCGTGGTGTTGTCCAAGCCGCCCACCTCAACCGTGCGGGCCTCCGCCGGATCGATCTTCTTCTCCCGGGACTGCACCTGCTTCTGCAGACCGTCCTTGCCCAGATAGAACGCCGCAAGGTAG
This sequence comes from Gemmatimonadota bacterium, assembly GCA_041491785.1. Taxonomy (GTDB): domain Bacteria; phylum Gemmatimonadota; class Gemmatimonadetes; order Gemmatimonadales; family GWC2-71-9; genus JABFSM01. The sequence continues at coordinate 1,910 of JBGPVQ010000309.1, forward strand.
GGGAGCCATTCGGCGTGCCCCTCCGCGATGTCGTCGAGACTCTGCTCCATCCGCGCCGTGAACTTGAGATCCACCAGCTTGGGGAAGTGATGCTCCAGCAGGCTGGTCACCGCGAAAGCGGTGAAGGTCGGCACCAGGGCCTGCCCCTGCTTTTGCACATACCCGCGTTCGACGATGGTGCCGATGATGCTCGCGTAGGTGCTGGGACGCCCGATGCCGTCGGCCTCGAGCTCGCGCACCAGGCTGGCCTCGGTGAAACGCGGCGGAGGCTGGGTTTCGTGGGACAGGGCGTCGATGCCGGTGCAGGCGGGAGCATCGCCCACCTCGAGGTGCGGCAACAACACCTCCTGGTCCTCGAGGGCGGCTTCCGGGTCGTCGCTGCCCTCGACGTAGGCGCGAAGAAAACCGGGGAAGTCGATCCGCTTGCCGGTGGCCCGGAAGGTCGCGTCGTCGACGTCGAGCGTTACCACGAGGCTGGTGATCCGCGCGTCGGGCATCTGGCAGGCGACGGTCCGCTTCCAGATCAGGTCGTACACGTCGTACTCGCGGCCGGTGAGTTTGGTCTCGTCGGGAGTCCGGAAATGGGAGCCGGCGGGGCGGATGGCCTCGTGGGCCTCCTGGGCGTGGACATTCTTCGCGGAGTAGTGCCGGGACTTGGGCGGGAGGTACTCCTTCCCATAGAGCCGTTCCACGCACTCGCGCGCCGCGGTGAGCGCCTGATTCGAAAGGTCGACCGAATCGGTGCGCATGTAGGTGATGTAGCCGTTCTCGTAGAGATTCTGGGCCACCCGCATCGTTTCCCGTGCGGAAAGCCGCAGCTTCCGGTTGGCTTCCTGTTGCAGCGTCGAGGTGGTAAACGGCGCCGCGGGGCGGCGGCTGCCCGGCTTTTCTTCGCTGGCCGAAACCTCCCAGGGCCGCTTGAGGAGCCGCTCGCGGAGCTTGGCCGCCGCGGCCTCGTCGAGCAGGACGACGTCCTTCCCCTCCGCCAGCCGGCCGGTGCGTTCGTCGAAGTCCTTGCCGGTCGCAAGACGGACGCCCTTGAGCGCGAGCAGCTCGGCGTCGAACTCCTGCCGGGCATGGTTGAGATGGGCCTTGAGATCCCAATACACCGCGGCGCGAAACGCCCGGCGCTCCCGCTCCCGCTGGACCAGGAGCCGGACCGCGACCGACTGTACCCGGCCGGCCGAGAGGCCGTAGGCGATCTTCTTCCAGAGCAGAGGCGAGAGGGTGTAGCCGTACAGCCGGTCGAGAATCCGCCGGGTTTCCTGGGCGCGGACGAGTTTATTGTCGAGTTTGCGGGTGGTCTCGAGGGCCTCGCGGATGGCCTCCCGGGTGATTTCGTGGAACACCATCCGCTTGACCGGCACCTTGGGCCCCAGCACCTCGCGAAGATGCCAGGAAATGCTCTCCCCCTCCCGGTCCTCGTCGGTGGCCAGAATCAGTTCGTCGGCGTCCTTGAGTGCGTCCTTGAGCTCCTTCACCACCCTCTTCTTGTCGGCGGGCACCACGTACAGCGGCTCGAAATCTTTTTCGACATTCACCCCGAGCCGGGCCCATTCCTCACCCTTGTACTTGGCAGGAATGTCGGCGGCCTTGTCGGGCAGATCGCGGATGTGGCCCATCGACGCCAGGACCTTGTACCCGCGGGGCAGAAAGTCCTTGATGGTCCGCGCCTTGGTGGGCGACTCGACGATGACCAGCGACGCCATGAATCTCCTTTGGGCGTAAACGCGACAAAGGATCTCCAGAGCCGGAGATCCTTCGCGGCGCGGGCAAACTAGTACCATGCTCCCCGCCCCGCTGTCAATTCCCGAGGACGCCGCGCCGGGGGGCTCGTGCTCAGTTCAATTCACCTCATCAAGCTCCCCGTGGCACCATCGATCTTACGCCGGCGCATGGATTTGCGCGCGGAACCGGGCCGCCGCCCGAACCGCCGAGGCCTACTGTTCGGGCGGAGCCTGCGGACCGGAGCCGGTAACGACCCGGATCCGGATGGAGCCGGGGGGTGCTCCAGCGCGGGCGGCACTGTCGGCGAGGGTGCGCAGCCCACCGAACACCTGCACTGAGGCGCCGCGGGCCAACGCCGTGTCGGCCTGCCGAGCCGCCTCGGCGTAGGCGCCCAGGGCAAGGTACGCCTGATTGCTGCTCTGATTATCGGGAATGGATGAACGGCTCATGCCGGGATCCAAGGCTCGGGCGCGGCGGGTCATCGGGCGCGGGCTAATC
>JBGPVQ010000310.1:0-4127 GCA_041491785.1 Gemmatimonadota bacterium
CCGGGGAGCGGACCCGCGTCGCCCCCGATACGCTGCATCCCTCCTGGGGCGCGCCGCTTCCACCCGACGCGCAGAACGTGGCCCTCGCGGACCTCCGGCTGAGCCAGTTCGCGCCCGAGGCGGTGACCTTCCCCCGCGACAGCGTGCTGGTCTTCGCCCCGCTCTCTCCGGGCGACAAGGAGCTGATGCTGCAGTACCGGATCCCCGGCACCTTGCGGCGGTTCGTGGTTCCCGGAGCCGGACCGGTGGATTCCGTCTTCGTGCTGCTGGAAGACCGGGGCGGGAGGGTGACTCTGCCGAAACTGGTGGCCGCCGACTCGCAGATGATCGAAGGGCGGCGATTTCTCCGCTGGGCGGGGGCGCTGGCGCACCCGGGCGCGGTAGAGATCACCCTCTCGGCGCCGTGGTTATCCGCCCCGCAAATCCTCGTGATGCTGGTCGGTTTCGGTGGCCTGGCGTTCGCCCTGCTGGCCTGGCGCTCGGTCCGTCGGCGTGCCCCTCCTCCTCGGTTCTCAGCGCCGGCGGCGCCCGCGGCGTTGGCTGAGGCGGCCGCCCGGCTCGATGCCCGATACCTTGGCCGCCAAGCCGAGGTCTCCGCCGAGGAATGGGCCGGGTACCTGGCCGAGCGCGCGCGCCTCACCGAAGCGCTCGCACGCGCTCTTGCGAGCGGACCGCGGCGCTCCTAACTTCGCCGGACAACATCACGACGCGGATGCTCGGAAGCCGGTGCAAATCCGGCGCGGCCCCGCCACTGTCAGGGGCGCTGTAACCCCCGCTCACCCCGCCACTGGGAAACCGGGAAGGCGAGCGGGAGCCCCAAGCCAGGAGACCTCCGCGGTCGTGCCACCCACTGTTCCCTCGGGGGAGGGTCGGGGTGTCTCGCGCTCTACGCACGCTCGCGCTGCTTCTCGCCTCCGGCTGCCGACCTCCCGCAGCCGCGCCGGTGGTCGGCAGTATTGTCGACGACGCCGGTACTGCCACGCTGTTGACCTCCCCGCCGTCCCGGGTCGTCTCGCTGATTCCCGCCACCACTGAGCTCATCTTTGCCCTCGGGGCGGGAGACCGCCTGGTCGGGCGCACCACCTGGTGTGATTACCCCGCCGAGGCGGCGCGGGTTCCCGATCTCGGCAACGGGATCGGCCCCAACGTCGAGGCGGTACTGGTCACGCGGCCCGATCTCGTCCTGCTATACAAATCGGGGGCGAACCGCGCGGCCGCCGACCGATTCCGCGCGCTCGGCGTCCCCACCCTCGAACTGGCGACCGATAGGATCGAGGATGTGGAGCGGATCGCCCGATTGCTCGGCCGGGCGCTGGGCAAGTCCGCGGAGGCCGAGTCGCTGATCGTGCGCACCAATCGCGACCTCGAGCAGGCCAGCCGTTCCGCCGTTTCAACCGGCACCCGCCCGACGGTCTTCATCCTCACATGGGATCGCCCCCCGATGACCCTGGGGAGCGGGAGCTTTCTGTCCCAGATCCTCGAGCGTGCCGGTGCCCGGAACGTCTTCGACGATCTGACATCTTCGTCGGCGCCAGTTTCGGTCGAGGCGGTTTCGGCCCGCGATCCCGATTTCGTCCTGGTCTCCTCGGAGGGCGAGCCGGCCATAGCGGGGCGTCCGGAGTGGCGCGCCGTCCGCGCCGTGCGGGAGCGCCGCTTCCTCCGGGTGCGGGGCAGCGAATTCAACCGGCCCAGTCCCCGGATCGGCACGGCGGTACGAGAGCTGGCCGCGGCGCTGGCCGCCGCCCGTCGATGAAAGCCGCGCTCGGGATCACCTGCTTCGCGCTGGCCGCTTGCCTGGTCGGTCTGGCCGCGGGGGCGGTGTCCATCCCACCGGGGAGCATCCTCGCGGCGCTCGCCTCTCCGGATGCGCCGGGAGCGGCGATCATCCGGGAACTGCGGCTTCCCCGGGTCATCCTGGCGTTCCTGGTCGGTGGTGCGCTGGGCGTGACCGGTGCCGCACTCCAGGCGCTGGTGCGCAATCCGCTGGCCGATCCCTACCTCCTGGGAATCTCCGGTGGAGCGGGGCTCGGCGCGGTGCTGGCCATTGCGCTGGGGGTGGCCGGCGCCTGGAGCCTTCCGCTCGCGGCGTTCGCCGGTGGGCTGGCATCGGTGATCCTGGTCTATCGCCTGAGCGCAGTGGCCGGGCGGCGACTGGATCCGCGGGTACTGGTGCTGGCCGGGGTCGTGGTGAGCGCCTTCACCGGGGCGCTGATCTCCGCGGTGCTGACGCTCTCCTCCGCTGAACAGCTGCGCAACGCCTTTCTGTGGCTGGTCGGCAGCGTGTCGGGAGCTTCCTGGGAAACCATCGCCGCGTTCGCCGCCTACGCGGCCCTTCCGCTCTTCGCCTTGTTCGCCTCGGCCCGGGCGCTCGATCTCCTTTCGCTGGGGGAAGAGCCGGCCCAATCCCTCGGGCTCGATGCGGTTCGGGCGCGGCGGATCGTCTACCTCGCCGCCTCTCTCCTGACCGCGGCAAGCGTCGCGGTGTGCGGCGTGGTGGGATTCGTCGGACTGGTGGCGCCCCACGCCCTGCGCGGGATCCTCGGCCCCGGACACCGCCGGCTCCTCCCCGCGGTGTTCTTCGCGAGCGGCGGATTCCTGGTGCTTGCCGACGCGGTGGCGCGGACGGTGGTGCGGCCCATCGAGCTCCCGGTCGGAGTGGTGACCGCGCTGGTGGGCGTGCCGATCTTCTCCTTGCTCCTCAGGAAGTCGCTCCGATGATCCTCGAGGCGGCGGGTGCCTGCGTCCGCTATCCGGGCGCGCCGGAAGCGGCGCTGACCGACCTCGATCTCTCCCTGGCGGCGGGGGAGCTGGTGGCGGTGGCCGGTCCCAACGGATCCGGGAAGACCACTCTGGTGCGTGCCCTCCTCGGCCTCATTCCGCTCGACCGGGGCCGGGTGTTCCTGAATGGCCGCCCGGTGGGCGAGTGGCGCCGCGGAGAGCTGGCCCAGGTTGTGGCCCTGGTTCCGCAGCGGGAGGAGACGCCGTTTTCCTGGCGAGTGGAAGAAATGGTGGGCTTCGGCCGGTACGCGCGGCGTGGGGCGCTCAGCGCGATGACCGCCGAGGACCGGGCCGCGGTCGAGCGCGCTCTGCAGCGCTGCGATGTGGCGTCACTCCGAACCCGCCGGATCGAGACGCTGTCCGGGGGGGAGTGGCAGCGGGTACGGATCGCCCGGGCGCTGGCGCAGGAGCCGCGCCTGCTGGTCCTCGATGAGCCCACCGCGTCGCTCGATCTCGGACACGAAATGGATCTGTTCGAGCTGGTGCGTCGTCTGGTGGATGAAGGGCTCGCGGCGCTGGTGGTTACCCATCACATGAATCTTGCCGCCCGATACGCCGATCGGATGATGCTGCTCGACGCCGGCCGGGTCGCCGCGACGGGACCGCCGTCACAGGTGATGCGGGCGGAGCTCCTGAGCCGGGTGTTCCGCTGGCCGGTGTCGGTGATGCTGCTCGAGGAGGGGGCGCCCCAGATCGTGGCCCTCCGTCCAGAGGGGCACGGCCGCGGTTATTCTTGAGGGTATGATGGCACGAATTCCGGCCCGGGCCCTCGGCATCGCTGCGCTCCTCGGAGGTTGCGCGGCCACGACGCCGTCTGCGCCCCCTCCGGCGGAGACGCTCGTGGTTCTCAACGCCGGGGACGCCAGCCTGACGCTGCTCTCCCTGGTGGCGCCCGGAACGGTGGAGTCGTTGGCGCTGGGCAGCGTGGGCGGCACCCCGGTGGCGCTGGCCGCGCGCGGAAGTCTCGGCCTGGTAACGACCGGGATAGGGAACACCGTGGCAATGATAGATCTCCGGTCCGGCTCGGCGCTGGTCCGGCGGGTCGCCAACGGAGCCGGCGCGGCGGGTGCGGCCTTCGCCAATGACTCGATCGCGTACATCGCCAATCCGTTCAACAACCGGGCGACCCGCCTCAATCTGAACAGTGGGGACACCACCAGCCTTGCCGTCGGGCGCTCACCGATTGCTGTCGCGGTCACCCGGGGCCGCGTCTTCATCGCCAACGCGAACCTCGCGCCGTCGTGCGCCCAGCCGACGCCCTGCGTCGCCGGCCCCAGTTGGCTCACGGTGATCGATCCCGACCGGAACGTCGCCATCGACTCGATTCCGCTGCCCGGACCGGGAAACGC
>JBGPVQ010000311.1:0-4122 GCA_041491785.1 Gemmatimonadota bacterium
ATCATACCCTATCGGCTGACCCGGCAGGTCCTGCACGCCAATCCGATCAAGCTGCGCGAATATCTGGCAATGGGACTTCCGGTCGTCTCGGTTCGCACGCCGGAGATCAGCAAGTTCGAGGGAGTGGTCCATATCGCGGAGACCCGCGAGGAATTCCTGGCAGCGCTGGACCGAGTGCTCGCTGCCCCCGAATCGGCCGGCGAGGCGGAGCGGCGCATGAGCGTGACGCGCGGGATGAGCTGGGACGCCCGGCTCCGCGAGGTGGAGGCCACAGTGATTGCTGCGCTGCGCGGCGGTCTGGTCCCGAGAGCGGCGGCGGGCAGCGGGCCACCGCCACGACTCAAGGAGCAAGTGCCATGAGTACCTCGACCCACGACTCGATCCTGGGGGCCATCCACGACGCCTCCGCGACCAAGCAGCCCACGCCCGGCCGCCGCCTGTTTCACGGGTTTTCCCTTACCAAGGGGGGCGCGGGCGAGGCGTTCTTCGCGGTGGGCCTCGGGGTCTATCTCGGCTATTCGGTGACCCGGATACACGAGGTCTTCCCCGTGCTGATGGTGCCCCGACTCCCAATGATTCTGACCGTCTTCTTCGCCCTCGGGCTGGCGTTCCTGATCCCGGCGCGGGGCTGGCTGATGGTCTGGCGGGAAGCCCGGGCCATCCGGATTGTCGCGTTTATCACGGCACTCGCGATCTTCACAGCTGGAATTGGCATCTGGATCTCGGGATCGCTCGATTTCCTGGTCAATCGATTCTTCATCACGGTGACAGTGTTCCTCAGCTGCGCGGTGTTTCTGCGGGACCGCCGGCTGCTCCGCGTGGCACTGACGATTTACCTGCTGGCCGCGGCGGGGATCACGGTGAAGTCGCTGTTTTTCCCGACCATGGTGCAGCTGTCCGCGGCGGACCTGGTTGACCAGGACGAGCAGAACGAGCGCCGCGCGGCGCAAGGCCTTCCTCCCAAGCTAGAGCGGCTCCAGGTGAGCACGTCGCTCGACCCGAACGACTACGGGTCGCTGCTGGTGTCGGCGATTCCGCTTGCCCTCTGGCTCGGCATCGGCGGCTTGGGGCGGCGGATCTTCTGGGGCGCCACCGCACTGCTGCTGGTCTGGGGGATCGTGCCGACGGCGTCGCGGGGGGCACTGCTCGGACTGGTCGCCGTGGGATTCGCCCTGATCGTGCAGGGCGGCACCGGCAAGCGAAGGTTTTTCCTGGCCCTGGTTGCCGCCGCCGGGGCAGCGGTCTTCATCTCCGCCGTCGGCGGCCAGCAGAGTGATCGATTCTCCGATTTCAGTGGCGCGGACTACAACCTGACCGAGAACGAGGGCAGGTGGTCCTTCATGCGGCAGGGAATGATCTGGATGATCAAGCGGCCCACCGGGCTGGGCATCGGCAACTACCCGGTGTACTTCGGGATGATCAACGGCCCGGAACGCGCCGCCCACAACTCCTTCGTGCAGTACGGCTCCGAGCTCGGCGTTGCGGGCCTAGTCTCCTTCATCCTGCTCTGGCGGACTCTGCTGGGAGGACTCCGCCGGATGCAGAAGCGCGCGGTCGCGGTGGGCGGTGGGTACGGCAAGCTCTCCACCGATGAGGCGACGCTCGCCGGGCACATGTTTGCGTCCCTGGTGGGGACGCTGGTGACCGGGTTCTTCCTGTCCAATGGGTATCTCCCGCTGATGTATATGCCGCTGGGGCTGGCCACCGCAGTGCTGCTCGGTTCGCCGCTGCCGGCCGACGCGCCGGTGCCCGAGGCCACGGGGAAGCGGAGCGCCCCGGTGCGCAGCCCCGGGTGGCGGGCCCAGCGCCCCGGCACCATTCCCGGCACCTCGGCCCGCGGGCGTACTCCGCCGGCGCCGCCCACCCCAGTCGTCGGGTCGTGAGCACCGCACGCAGGCTAGGGGACTCCGCCTACCTCGCGTTTTTCCCGCTGGTTCTCAACGCCATCTCGGTGGTGGCAACGGCGTTCATCATCCGGTCACTGGGTCCGGAGGGTTATGGCGCCTGGGCGGTGGGGGCCAGCCTCGCTGGGAGCCTCGCGTTCTTCACCGGTCTTGGCCTTCGCACTTTATTCGTCCGCGATGCCGCGGCGGATCCGGTGGGAGCGGCGGGAAAGGTTGCAGAGCAGCTTGGCCTCCGGCTCACCCTCGGCGGCGGAGCGGCGATTCTCGCAGTCGGCGTCGGGGTTGCGCTCGGCTATCGGGGTGTCATCCTTGCGTGCGTCGGGTTCGCCGGGCTCGGGGTGATCCTGAGCGCGGCCTGGAACGTCTTCGCCGACCTGATCCAAGCCCGACAACAGTATCGTCCCTTCGCCATCGTGACCTTCGTCGCCGGAATCCTGGTAACCCTGGCGACCGTATTTGCGGTGGCGGCCGGCGGCGGGCCGATCTCCCTGGCGGCCGCCTATGTCGTAAACCCGGTCGTCATGGTGGTCCTGCTGGCACGGATGGCCCGGACCCCGGGCTATTCCTTCACGCCGAGATGGGACACCGCCCGATTCAAGGCGCTGCTCATGGAGACCCGCGCGCTCGCGGCGCTCGATTTCGCGACGGTGATCCGGGGTCAGATTGATCAAGTGGTGGCGCCCAAGATGATGGGCGTGGCGGGATACGGGTACTATCAGGCGGGAACCCTTCCCGCCACGCGCCTCATCGTGGTGCCGGACGGCCTCGCCACCGCATCCTACGCGATGATTTCCCGCGCGCACGCCATCGATGGAGCGCCGGCCGCCCAGCGCGAAATCCGCACCCTCATCCGCCTTACGCTGCTGCTCTGCGCGCCGGTTGCGATCGGGATCTTCTCTCTGGCGGGCATCATCGCCGGCATTCTCTTCCCCGACAAGAGTGAGGAGGCCGCTCGAATCATGCGAATCACCATCCTCGCATTCCCGCTGGACGGACTGAATCTGGCGCTCCGGCAGGGAATGCAGGCGGTGGGAAGGCACGTGGAAGCGGCCAAGGCGGGCCTCCGCGCGGTGGTGTTCACCGGCATCACCACGGTGGCGCTGATCTGGAAATTCGGCCTCCCGGGTGCGGCCGTGGCCTACGCCATCCGTCAAATGCTCGTGGCGTTGAGTAATCGCCGCCCGGCGAATGAGGGTTTCCCGGAGGCGCTCCGGCCCAGCGTGGCCCGCCCGGTGCTCCTGGCGAGCGGCGCAATGATCGGGGTGATGCTTGCGCTGGGCGCTCTGCTTCCGCCGACCTGGGTGGGCACGCTCATCGCGGCGGCGTTCGGCGGAATCGCCTACCTCGTCGCACTCGTTCTGCTGGGTGAAGTCCCCCTGCGCCGCTCGATCGAGGCGCTCAAGGGCCTGCTCTCCCCCGCCGCCTGACCACCAGATCGGAGACCAGACCGTGAGCGCCTCCTCCCTGAATTGCCTGGTAACCGGCGGCGCCGGTTTCATCGGGTCCCATGTGGCGGAGCATTTGGTCCGCGTCGGCCACCGGGTGCGGGTGGTGGACAACCTGTCGACCGGTGACCGCGCCAACCTCGTAGCGCTGGGGGGTGGGGCCGAGTTCGTCGAGGGCGATCTCACCGATCCGGCACTCTGCGCCCGAGTGGTCCGGGGCGTCGAGCTGGTGTGGCATCTCGCCGCCCTCCCCAGCGTCCCCCGCTCGATGCAGGATCCTCGCGGGTGCCACGAGCACAATGTCAACGCGACGATGAACCTCCTCCTCGCGGCCCGGGAAGCCGGGGTTCGGCGGCTGGTCTACTCCAGCTCTTCCTCCGTCTACGGCGATACGGCGGTGCTGCCCAAGGTCGAGACGGTCGAGCCGCTCCCCCGCTCCCCCTACGCCGCCGCCAAGCTCGCGGGGGAGCAGTCGGTGCTGGCGTTCGCCCGGGCCGGGATGATCGAAGGCGTGGCGCTCCGCTACTTCAACGTGTTCGGGCCACGGCAGAGTCCGACCTCCGCGTACGCCGCGGTGATTCCCGCCTGGCTCGCGGCGTCGGCGCAAGGAGTGCCGGCGAAGGTGTACGGCGACGGTCTCCAGACCCGGGATTTCACCTACGTCGACAACGTGGTTGCGGCAAACCTGGCTGCGGCTACGCTCCCCCCCGAACGGGTGAGCGGCTGGGTGGTGAACATCGGAGCGGGCACCCAGACCACGTTGCGAGACCTGG
>JBGPVQ010000312.1:0-4117 GCA_041491785.1 Gemmatimonadota bacterium
GATCTGGCGCTGGCCGCGGAGTGGCTGGGGCGCCCCTACCGGTTCACCGCCCGGGTAGTGCACGGGGCGGGGCGGGGCCGGACGATCGGCGTGCCGACCGTCAACCTCGAGGGTCCCGACCCCGAGAAGGCGCTGCCGCCCGACGGGGTCTATGCGGCGCGGGTGGAGTGGGGGGGCGGGGTGGCGGGGGCGATGCTCAATCAGGGGCCGCGTCCCACCGTGGGCGACACCCGGCGGTCGATCGAAGCGCACCTCTTCGCGATCGACGCCGACCTTTACGGCCGGATGGTGCGGGTGGAGTGGGTGGAGCGGCTGCGCGACGTCCGGCGGTTTCCTTCGCTGGATGCCCTCCGCGCCCAGCTCGAGCAGGACCGGGAGCACGCGTTGGCGATTCTCGCCCGCCGCCCGGAGACCTCAAGCGCGCGCCCGACCGGGGTGCGATGAGCCAACGATGTTCGGATCGATTCGAAACCGGCTGATCCTCATCGCGGTGCTGGTGGTGGCCGCGGTCATCTATCTCTACCCCCGGCAGATCACCATCCGGGCGCGTGGAGCCGACGGCGTCATGCGCGACCAGCGGGTCCAGCGGGTGCCGATCAAGTACGGCCTCGACCTCCAGGGCGGGATGCACCTCGCCCTCGAACTCGACCAGTCGAAGAAGGTCTCCGCCGATCCCAAGGGCGACATCCAGCGCGCCAAGCAGGTGCTCGACAAGCGGATCGACGAATTCGGGGTGACCGAACCCCTGATTCAGACGATCGGGAGCGACCGGATCGTGGTCGAGCTCGCGGGAATCACCGACCCGGCTCGGGCCAAGGAGATCGTCCAGAAGAGCGCCTTCCTGGAATTCCGGATCACCGACAAGACTTCCGCGCTCGACAAGGCGCTCCCCGCGATAGACCGCGCGCTCCGGAGTCTGGGAATCACCGCACCCTCCGGGCCCGCCAAGCCCTCCGCGGTCCAGCAGCTTCTCGGGGGCGACTCCCTCAAGGCGGCGGCGGATACCACCCAACTGGCCGGCGGAGTTCTGTCGGGGCTGATCCAGCCGGCCGGCGTTGCCGGGCTGCAGGCCTCGCCCGGTGAGTACGCCGTGGCGGAGACCGCCTTCCCGCGGGTCGACAGTCTCCTCCATCTGCCGCAGGTCCGGGCGGTCTGGCCCCGCAAGGTGGAGTTCCGCTGGTCCGGGCAGCCGGTCAGCGCGGGCGTGAATCAGTACCGGCTGCTCTATGCGCTGGAGGAAACCCCGATCATCACGGGGCAGAGCCTGGTGGACGCCACCGCGGCCATCGACCCGCTCACCAACGGACCGATCGTGCGATTCGAGCTCGATCGCGCCGGCGGCCGGAAGTTCGGCGGCGAAACCGCCAAGCACATCGGCGACTTCATGGCCATCGTGCTGGATGATCGGGTCCAGGGACGGCCGCCGGTCATCCAGGGACGGATCGATCGCAGCGGGCAGATCACCCTCGGAAACCGGTCGCTGCAAGAGGCCCAGGATCTGGCGCTGACGCTCAAGGCCGGCGCCCTCCCGGTGCCGCTCAAGATCGTCGAGGAACGCCAGGTGGGTGCCTCGCTGGGCGCCGATTCGATCCGGGGCGGGATCACCGCCGGCCTGGTGGGGACGATCCTGGTGGTTCTCATCATGCTGGGCTACTACGCGCTGAGCGGGCTTCTGGCCGTGGTGGCGCTGGTCTTCTACGTCCTGTTCGCGCTGGGCGGCCTGGCGATGCTGGAGGCCACGCTGACGCTGCCAGGCATCGCCGGCCTCATCCTGTCGGTCGCCATCGCGGTGGACGCGAACGTGCTGATTTTCGAGCGGACCCGGGAGGAGCTGGCGCGGGGAAAGACGGTCCGGCTGGCGGTGGACGAAGGCTTCAAGCACGCCATGCCCGCCATCGTCGACTCCAATCTGAGCACCGTCCTGACCGCGCTCTTCCTCTTCCAGTTCGGCACCGGGCCGGTCAAGGGCTTCGCGGTGACGCTGATCATGGGCATCTTCGCGTCGATGATCACCGCGGTGTTCGTGACCCGGACCTTCTACATGATCTGGCTCCGGCGCCGGCCCGACATGGCCGCGCTGAGCGTCGGGTCGGTCCGGCTGTTCAAGGACGCGCACTACGACTTCATCGGCGTCCGGAAGTATGCCTACGGCCTCACCGCGGTGGTGCTTGGCATCGGGCTCGCATTCCTGCTGGCCCGCGGGGTCAACTACAGCATCGAGTTCACCGGCGGGACCTTCCTGCAGGTCCACGCCAACGGCGACATCGACTATGCCAAGATCCGCGCCGGCCTCGACGCCAACGGGCTGCCGGGGGCCGAGCTGCAACCCTTCGGCGCACCCGGTGAGTTCGTCATCCGGGCCCGGAGCAGCGTCACCGGCGCGGCCGACCCCAATAACACCCAGGTTACCGCCGCCGAAGCGACCAAGGCCCTCGACAACGTGCTGGGCGCCGGTAAGTACCAGGTCCTCCGGACCGAGGCGGTCGGCCCCAAGGTCGGGGGGGAGCTCCGGCAGCAGGCGCTCCTCGCGATCTTCCTGTCGTTCTTCGCGGTACTGGCCTACCTCGCCTATCGGTTCGAGTGGCGGTTCGGCCTCGCGGCGATCGTCGCCACGGCGCACGACATCCTGGCCACCATCGGGTTCATCGCCGTGGTCCACCTCGAGGTGAGCCTGGTGGTCGTCGCCGGCGTGCTGACGATGGTCGGCTATTCACTCAACGACACCATCATCATCTTCGACCGGGTCCGCGAGGATTTGAAGAAGTACCCGAAGGACAGTTTCGAGCAGGTCCTCAACCGGGCGATCAACGAGACGCTCCCCCGCAGCATCCTGACCCACGGTACCACGATCGTGACGCTGCTGGCGCTGGCGATCTTCGGCCATGAGGTCATCCGGCCGTTCGCGCTGGTGATGTTCTTCGGCGTGTTCACCGGAACCTTCTCGTCGATCTACATCGCCTCGCCGGTGCTCCTGTACATCGAGACCCGGTGGCCGGGCGCCCAGGCACGCGGACTCCGGCATGCCGCCGCCGCGCCGGTCCCGGCGTCCGGAGGGCGCAAACCGCAACCGGCCTCCTGATCCGCGCCGGTGCTGGTCGACACCCACTGCCACCTCGGTGACGCCGCCTTCGGTGCCGACGTCGCTGAGGTGGTCGCGCGTGCGGGCGCGAGCGGAGTCGGTCACATCGTCGTCGTGGGGGAATCGCCCGAGGCCGCAACCCGGGCGCTCGACCTGGTGGATCGATATCCCGGGCTCTCGGCCACGGCCGGCGTGCATCCCCACGGGGCCGATCAGTGGAGCCCGGCGTCGAGCGCCTGGCTCGGGGCGCTGCTGCACGATGCCCGGGTCGTGGCAGTGGGGGAGATGGGACTCGACTATCACTACGATCACGCGCCGCGGAACCGGCAGCGTGAGGCGTTTGAAGCCCAGCTGGACCTCGCGGCGCGGGCCGGCAAGCCCGCGGTCATTCACGCCCGGGAGGCCGACGATGACGTCGCGAAAATTCTGGGCAACCATCCCCGCGCCGTCGCGCTGCTGCATTCGTTCAGCGGGGGGGACGCGCTGCTGGATGCCGGGCTCGCCCTGGGGCACTACGTCTCCTTCAGCGGGATGGTGACCTTCCGGAACTGGGGAAGGGACGCGGCGATCCGGCGGGTGCCCGCGGACCGGCTGCTGCTGGAGACCGACGCGCCCTATCTCGCGCCGGTGCCGCACCGCGGAAAGCGCAACGAGCCGGCCTTCGTGCGCGAGGTCGCCGCGCGAATCGCCGCCGTACGCGGCATCGGGTTCGACGAGGTGTGCGCCCTCACCACGCGCAACGCAGTACGGGTGTTCGGCAATCGACTCGGGGAAAAGGGAGGGCTGTCTTGAGTTCCAGCATGCCATCCGACATCGACATCGCCCAGGCCGCCAAGCTCCGCCCCATCGGCGACGTCGCGGCCGAATTGGGGCTTCGGCCCGACGAGTTCCTGCCCTATGGAACCACCAAGGCGAAGATCACCATGGCGGCCATCCGCGCCCGGAAGCCCACCGGCCGGCTGGTCCTGGTCACCGGCATCAACCCGACGCCCGCGGGCGAGGGGAAGTCGACGGTCACCGTGGGAGTGAGCCAGGCGC
>JBGPVQ010000313.1:0-4114 GCA_041491785.1 Gemmatimonadota bacterium
GAAGTCGCTGCCATCGCCCGCTACCGGCCTTTCAGCGCGGCGCAGCTCCGCGGGGCGGGGGCGTTCAGCGTGGGATTCCTGACGGAACCGCTCGGGGCACCCGCCATCAAGGCGCTCATGGCGCTGAAAACGGAAATCGACAACTTCCGCGTGCACGGCCGTGAGCTGTATTGGCTCTGCCAGAAGAAGCAGAGCGAGTCGCTGGTCTCGAATGCGGTGTTCGAGAGGACACTGCGAGTCCGCGCGACGTTCCGAAACGTGAATACCGTCTCGCGACTCGCCGCCAAGTATGCGCTGATACCCGCGCCCCCATCCGGGGCAGGCGCCGCGGGCCTCCGAACCGGTGAAGCGAAGCGGTGAACGCGAGCGGGCGCCCCGGCATTCAAGGAAAGGCGTGTCAATTCCGGGCCAGCGGAGCAATCCGACGGCCTTGCGCTGACGCCGCGATCAGAAGCGCCAGCCGCCGCAGTCTGGTGTCTTCTCGCTTGGCGCTGATGACCCACCAGCTTGCCGTCTTGCGGTACCCCGGCGGTTGCGCATGAAAGTACTGCCACGCGGCACGGTTGGCCTTCAGTCTTGCCTCGAACGCCCGGCCCAATTTGGCGGTCTTGCGCTGTTCGTAGCTGTAAACCCCTGAGCTGGTTCGGGCCCGAAACACCTCGAGACCGGGCGGCCGCATCAAGCCCTGCTCGGTGAGGGCTTGCACCCGCTTCGTGTTCACCAGGCTCCAGGTACTTCTCGGCCGGCGGGGCGTGAAGCGAATGACATAGCAGCGCGCATCCACGCCCTTGCGGATTCCGTCGATCCACCCGAAGCAGAGCGCGTGGTCGACGGCCTCGGGCCAGGTCAGGCTGGGCTCACCCGAGCTCCTCTTGTAGAACCCGACCCAGAGCTCGGGTTCCGTGTCGTAGTGATCGCTCAACCACTTGCGCCAGTGGGCCGGCGAGGCGAAATAGAGAGGATTCATCCCGAGTTCTCTCCTGATGGACAACATCACCCACACTCTGGTCGGCCTCGCACTGGCCGAATCGGGCCTCAAGCACCGGTCCGGCCTCGCAACCGCCACCCTGCTCATCGGGGCAAACCTCCCCGACGTCGACGGATTCCTCTACTTCGTGGCTTCGGGCACCGACGCGCTGGCGTTTCGCCGCGGGTGGACCCACGGCGTGTTGGCCATGGCGGTGCTTCCGTTGCTTCTGTCTGCGGCCATCGTGGGCTGGGCGCGCCTTACCAAGCGCCACCTCGACCCGGCGCGCTCTCCGGTGGACGTCCGCTGGGTTCTTGCGCTCGCCGCGATCGGCGTCGGTTCCCACCCGCTGCTCGATCTCCTCAACACCTACGGCGTTCGCCTGCTCATGCCGTTCTCCGGCCGCTGGTTCTACGGGGACGCGCTCTTCATCCTCGACCCCTGGGTTTGGCTCGTGCTCGGACTCGGCATTGCCCTGAGTCGGTGGCGGGCGGGGCGGGCAACCGACTCGAGTTCGCCGGGACCTGGAACCGCCCGCCGGTGGACAGCGTCTCCCGCCCGAGCCGCCCTGGCGGCCTGTCTCCTCTACGCGGCCGGGATGATCGTTTCATCCCGGCTCGGGGTTCGCATCGTCGAGCAGGAGGCTGGAGGCCCGCCGGCCATCAGCACTCTGGTTGCGCCGGTCTTTCTCAACCCTTTTCGACGCTCGGTCATCCGAGACCTCGGCGATCAATATGAGCGCGGTGTCCTGATCTGGGGTTGGCCGGTGCGGTACGCGACGACTGCGCGGGAACCCGCCGGGTTCGACCAACCGGGGGCCCGAGCCGCCTCAACCACCAAGGCGGGGACGCTCTTTCTCAGATGGTCGCGATTTCCCCAATTCGAGGCGGACCGAAGCGGAAAGAATATCCGGGTGCTGATCCGCGATCTCCGATACAGCGGCGGCACCGGGTCATGGGCCACCGTCCGCATCCGCGTTCCGGCCGGCGCCCGGTAACGGCCGACGCCCTGCCCGGGCCCCGCTACTTTGCTATTCCTGGCTTCCGGCGAGTGGCATTCGCTCGACGATCCCGAGGAGGTCGGCCTCGGTGAGTATGCCAATCAGCCGGTCCCCCTCCACGACGGGCAGGCAGCCGATCTTGTGGGCCCTCATCTGGCGTGCGGCAACCTGGACCGGCTCGTCGGGACCGATCGTCGCAACCGGCTGACGCATCAGGGCTCGGACCTCGCTTGCGGCGAGGTGTTGCTTACGTTCGGCCTGAGAGATCTTGATCGCCAGGGTGGAGATCGCAGCCCCGAGGAGGTCCCGGTGGCTGAGAATGCCGACCAAGCGCCCATTAGTACTCACCACCGGCACGTGGCGGATGTGGGCCCACGCCATGATCTCCTCCACCGCCCGCAGATGCTTGTCCTCTCGGACGGTGAATACCGGTGCGGACATGAACTCGCGAACGAGCATGGAGCCCCCTCATGGCAGGCCTTGGAACTCCCTCATCGGGTTGCACAATAATACGATGTCTCGATCGGACACCCGCCGCGATCATTTGATGCCCTGGTTCCGGTTGACGGCGTGCCTGGTACTCCCGCTCTCCGCCGCCCGCGGCGGCGGTATGCTGCTTCAGGCACCTCCGCCTCCTCGCGATCCGGCCACCCTCGTGGGCTGCTACGCCCTCCGGCTAGGCGGGTGGTCCGGTCCCTTCCCGTCCGGGCAACCGTCCGTCCACCAGCCGCCCCCGGGGTTTCGCCTTACCGCGCGCGTGCTGCCCGCGCCGTTCGGCCGCCTCGGATTTCGGCGCCTCGAGTCGGCGCCGCCCGCGACGCCGGGCACCCATTCCGCCCCGTGGTCCTGGCGACTGGTGCGGGGGGATTCACTCGAGGTCACGTGGTCGACCGGACTGGCGGGCGTGCGCCTGATGCTCAAAATCCGGGCGGACTCGCTGCGGGGGTGGGCGGACGCCCAGGAATCCACCGGTGAGCCACGACAGCCGCGGGCTCGAGTCGTGGTCTGGCGGGTCGTCTGCAAACCAGGCTAGCCGGGGGCCGTCGCCCGGGTTTCCTCCGTCGGGTATCTTTAGGGGTTCGGGCTGCCAGGCCCACGGTGTGTCTTCCCCGTCCCATCGGAACAGGAAGCGTGCTCGAGCCGTCACTCGTGACCACCCTCGTGGTTGTGGTCCTTGCCCTCCTCCTGGCGGGGACGATCCGCGAGTGGCTCGTTCTGCGCTCGCGCCTGAGGCAATGGGGCATCTTCCGACGCTGGGCGATCCGGAAGCTGCCCGTCGAGGAGCTCGACGCCAGATTCGGGTCGGGCGAGTTCGGAACCTGCATCGGGGAAACCTCGTACCGCTGGGCCCGCAATCAGCCATCAGATGGAACCGTCACCCCACTCATCCTGGCGCCGAATCAGTTCGACGGCGACCAGTCGCAGCCGGGAGCTGACTCCGCGGCCGAGGAGTGCGCGAGGCAGGAGCCCCGCTTGACCCGGTTTCTCCACACCGGCACCGAGGTCGAGGGGCGGGTGGTCCAGCTTTTCGGAGACAGCCGGCGGTTCGATGAGACGCCGTACCTGGATTCCTGCGACGTAGTGTGCGTCGACGGCGCGCATGCCGACTCATACGTCGTGAGTGACACGGCAAAGGCGCTGGGGATGGTCCAGCCGCGGGGACTGGTGCTCTGCCACGACCATTCGCCGGAACGTCCCGGGGTGTTCCGCGCGCTGAACGAACTCGCGACCCGCCTCCCGCTGGCACACATCCAAGGCACGGCGCTGCTGGCGTTCCGGAAAGATCCGGCTCACTTCCATCCCTGAGGCTTGGGCATGCAGGGCAAAGTCGTGGTAATCACCGGGGCAAGTGGCGGAATTGGCGCCGCGCTCGCCCGCCTGCTGGCTACGCGGGGAGCCTCGCTCGTGCTGGTGGCGCGGCGCGAGGCCGCGCTCCGCTCGGTGGCCGAGCAGTGCGGCGGGCTGGCCTACCCGATCGTGGCGGACGCGACGGACCGGGACCAGGTACGCCGAGTCGTCGAGGAGTCCGCGGCCCGGTTCGGCCACATCGACGTCTGGGTGAATAACGTCGGCCGGGGCATCTTTCGCGACCCGTCGCTGCTCACCGACGACGATCTCGACGAGATGATGCGGATCAACGTCAAGTC
>JBGPVQ010000314.1:0-4104 GCA_041491785.1 Gemmatimonadota bacterium
CATCGGGCTCGCCACCCGCGGACTCAAGCCGGTGGTCGAGATCCAGTTCTTCGACTACATCTGGCCCGCCTACATGCAGCTCCGCGATGAGCTCGCGCTACTCCGCTGGCGCTCGAACAACGCCTTCGCGGCCCCGCTGGTCGTCCGGGTGACCTACGGAGGCTACCTCAAGGGTGGCGCCCCGTACCATTCCCAGACCGGCGCCGCGGTGTTTACCGGACTGCCGGGGCTCCGCGTCGTTTGTCCTTCCACCGCGCTCGACGCCAGCGGCCTCCTCCGCACCGCCATCCGGTGCGAGGACCCGGTACTCTTCCTCGAGCACAAACATCTGTACCGCCAGACGTACAACAAGGCCCCGAATCCCGGCCCCAATTTCATGATTCCCCTGGGAAAGGCCAAGGTGGTCCGCGCGGGCACTGATCTGACCGTCGTGACCTACGGGGCGGTGGTGCAGCGGACGCTGGTGGCCGCGAAGGAGCTGGAGGAACGGACCGGCGCGAGCGTGGAGGTGATCGATCTCCGCTCCCTTTCACCGGTGGATTGGGAGGCGATCTACGGCTCCGTGAAGAAGACCAGCCGGGTCATCGTGGCCTATGAGGATTCGCTGTCGTGGGGTTACGGCGCCGAAATCGCAGCGCGGATCGCCGATGAGGCCTTCGCCTGGCTCGATGCCCCGGTGCGCCGCGTGGCCTCGACCGACACTTTCGTCGCCTACGCGCCCGAGCTCGAGGACGTCATCCTGCCGCAGAGCGCGGGGATCGCAAAGGCGATGGAGGAGCTGCTCCGCTTCTAATCCGCCGCGGGCATTTCGAAGATGAACACCGCGCCGCCCTCCCCGTCTCCCGGAGCCTCGTGGCGGACCCCACCGCCGTGCCGTTCCGCGATCCACCGAGCGATCGCGAGCCCGAGACCGCTCCCCGGCGCCGGCGTGTCCCCCCGGGCGAACCGCCGGAAGATCCGTTCCCGCGCCTCGGGAGCGACCCCCGGCCCCCAGTCACGCACCCGCACCCAGGCCCGGCCATTGCCGGGGCCGTCAAGGCGAACGCCGGCGCTGACCTCGATCGGCGAGGGCGCCGCGTGCAGCAGGGCGTTCTCGAGCAACCCGACCAGGGCGCGCTCGACCAGCTGACGGTTTCCCGAGACCGGCGCCGCCTCGAATTCCTCCAGCCGGATTGCACGTCCGTGGGCCACCGGCAGGCGCCGCACCCGTACCAGCGCCCTCGACGCGGCGTCGTCGAGAAAGAACCGTTCGGCCGCGGCGCCTCGTTCGCCGGCTTGCCCGCGCGCCAGGAGCAGCAGGTCGGCCACGACCGATCCCATGCGTTCCGCTTCGCTCGCGATGAGCTGGAGCGCGTCCGCGTCGCGCGCCGGGTCGCGGGGGGCTGTCAGCGCGGCATCGGCTTCGCTCAGGACGATGGCGATCGGGGTGCGCAGCTCGTGGGCGGCGTCGGCCAGGAACGAGCGCTCACGGCGGAGCGCCTCACCCAGACGGGCCAGCAGCCGGTTGAACTCGGTGGTAAGCTCACCCACTTCATCATGCACAGTGCTGCCCGGCAGCGGTGGAAAATCGATCTCTCCGGCCTCCATCAGCTGCCCGGTGCGCTTGGCGGCCTCGGCGATCTCCCCGACCGGGCTCAGCGCCGGCCGCGCAGCCAGCACCCCGACGCCGGCGCTCGCGAGCAGAAGCAGCGGGAGGCCGAGGAACAGCACCAGCTGCAGCGCATGGCGCTGCCGCTCGATCGGGGCGAGCGAAATCCCCACCAGCAGATGAACACCTTCCGGGAGCTCGCCGCTCCGGACCCGTGCCAGCCCCGCCTGTGTCTCTACCGTGAGGGGGAGTTCGATCCGCCGGGCGCCCAGGCCGTCCAGCACCGGGGCCCTGGGATACCGCCGGGTCTGTGCCAGGATCCTGCCGTCGGAACCGAACGCCATCATCGCCCGATCGGCGTAGATCAGCTCGGTCATGACGTGGGCGGTGGTGGCCGCCATACTGGGGAATTCCGGCCGGTCCAGCAGATAGAGTTCCCGCGCCGCGGTGATGGTCCCGGCAAGGGTGCGGTCCACGTCGGCCCGATAGCTCCGCTCGACGATCACCACCAGCAGGATCCCGCCGGCGGCGAGCAGCGCCCCGAACCAGACCAGGTACACCGCCGCGAGCCGGAATCGGAGGCCGCGGAGGGGGTATCTCAAGCGCCCTCGCGGCGCACGCCGAGGCAGTAGCCCGCCCCGCGGATCGTGTGGATCAGCGACGCTCGCCCCGGGCCGTCGATCTTCTTCCGGAGCCGCGCGATGTAGACATCGATGACGTTGGAGAAGGCGTCGTAGCTCTCATCCCAGACATGCGCGCTGATCTGGCTCCGTCCGCAGACCTCCCCCGGATGGCGGGCGAGATACTCGAGCAGCGCGTACTCCGTGGTCGTGAGTTCCACCCGCCGGCCGGCCCGCACGGCGCTCCGCGCCCCGGTATCGATCGAGAGATCGAGGACGGTGATGGTCTCGGGTCGGAACTCCGGGGTGCGGCGCGCCAGCGCCCGGAGCCGGGCGAGCAGCTCTTCCAGAGCGAAGGGCTTGACCAGGTAGTCGTCGGCGCCTTGATCGAGCCCCCGCACCCGGTCCTCCACCGCGTCCCGCGCCGTGAGCATGAGGATCGGCACCCGCTGGCCCGCGGCGCGGAGCTCCCGGGCCAGGTCGAATCCGGAGCCGTCCGGGAGCATCACGTCGAGCACCACCGCGTCGTAGGACCCCTGCGCCAGTTTGATTCGCGCCGTCGCGAGGTTTTCCGCAAGGTCCACCGCATGCGCCGCCTGCCGCAGCCCCTTCGCTACCGAGGCCGCGAGACGGCCTTCATCCTCGACCACCAACACCCGCATCCGATCTCTCCCCCGGGGAATTACTCAAGTTTGCCCGGTGATGGAGAGCCGGTCAACGCCGCCGGCCCTTCACGTTCCTTTCATGACTCCAGCATGACGAACTCCAACGGCGCGAGAATCAGTTGTTGGGCGCTCCCTGCTGAATCCAGGCCTTCACTTTGTTGATGAACGTGGTGCCCAGTGAGCCGGAGGGCGGCATCTGCTTGCCCGTCGTGCCCTGAAGCGTGCCAAGGAGGAGCCCGGTGTTGGGGTTTCCCGGAGTCACGTACTTGGTCGTCGCCGTCACCAGATTCGTATACGCCGCGCTCACCGTGTTGAGCGCCGGCTTCTGCTGTCCCGGCACATGACATCCGCTGGACAGGCAGTTTGCCTGGAACGTCGGATAGATGTCGGTGGCAAACGACACCGTCCCCGTGGCCGGCGACACGGTAAAGGTGACCGAGACGATCCGCGGCGAATTCGTGGCGCCGGCGGCGCTGACCGGAATGGTGGCGGTGTAGGTACCGGTCGCAATGCTCCCCAGCGTCGGGGTGACCGTCAGGGTGGCCGGCGCGGTCGTACTGTTGAGCGTCGTCGCCGCCCAACCGGTGGCGCCCGCCCCGTAGGTCAACGTTCCCACCGTCAGGCCGGTGAGCGATCCGCCCCCGGAATTGGTCACCGCCACCGTCTTCGCCGCGGGGGAGGTGCCGCCCGCGGTGGCCGCGAAGGTGAGCGTGGTCGGGGAGAGGCTGATCGCCGGGGCCGGCGCCGCGCTCACCGTGAAGGTCACCGAGACGTTCTGCGGCGTGTTGCTGGCGCCGGGCGCCGTCACCGGAATCGTTGCGGAGTAGGTGCCCGCCGCGAGCCCGCCGAGTGTCGCGGTCACGGTCAGCGTACTGGGAGCGGTTGTGACACTCAGCGCGGCGGCGCACCACCCACTCGCTCCCGCGCCGTACGAGATCGCCCCCACCACCAGGCCGGTGAGCGTTCCCCCGCCGACGTTGCTCACACTTGCCGTCTTCGCCGCCGGGGACACGCCTCCGGCGGTCGCCGCGAAGCTCAGGCTGCTCGGCGCGAGAGCGATGGCGGGCGGTGAGCCCGCCGGGCTCACCGTGAAGGAAACCGCGACGCTTTGCGGGCTGTTGCCCGCCCCCGCGGCGCTGACCGGAACCGTCGCGGTGTACGTCCCCGCCGCCAGGCCGGTCAGGCTCGGCGTGAGAGTGAGGGTGGCGGGGGCCGTGGTGCCGCCGAGCGC
>JBGPVQ010000315.1:0-4099 GCA_041491785.1 Gemmatimonadota bacterium
AGGTGCGCGACGTTCATTACTCGCAGTACGGCCGGATGTGCCCCATCGAGACGCCGGAAGGCCCGAACATCGGCCTGATCACCAGCCTCTCGACCTTCGCCCGGATCAACGACCTCGGCTTCATCGAGACGCCCTACCGGATCGTCAAGGACGGCCGGGTGACCAACGAGATCCGGTGGCTCTCGGCCAGCGAGGAAGAGGGCTACACGGTGGCGCAGGCCAACGCGCAGCTCGACGCCGACGGCAAGTTCACCGACAGCCTGGTGTTGTGCCGGAAAGGCGACGACTACCCGCTCCTTGCGCCGTCGCGAATCGACTTCATGGATGTGAGCCCCGAGCAGCTGGTGTCGATTGCCGCCGCCCTGATTCCCTTCCTGGAGCACGACGACGCCAACCGCGCCCTCATGGGTTCCAACATGCAGCGGCAGTCGGTGCCGCTCCTCTTCCCGGAGGCGCCGCTGGTGGGCACCGGGCTCGAGGAGAAGGTGGCACGGGATTCGGGCTCGGTGATCGCGGCGCGGCGGGGCGGGGTGGTGACCCGGGTGACCGCGGACGAGATCATCATCGACAGCGGCGACGGCCAGTCACCCATCGGGGAGCAGCCGCTCAAGCGGCTGGCCCAGGTGGACCGGTACCGGGTCAAGAAGTTCTGGCGCACCAACCAGGACACCGCCATCAACCAGCGTCCGCTGGTCCAGGAGGGGGACCGGGTGCCCGACGGGGCCATCGTGGCGGATGGCGCGGCCACCGAGGCGGGCGAGCTGGCCCTCGGCAGTAACGTGATCGTGGCGTTCATGCCCTGGTACGGCCACAACTTCGAGGACGCGATCGTCCTCTCCGAACGGCTGGTCAAGGACGACGTCTACTCGTCGATCCACATTCAGGAGCTCGAGCTCCACGTTCGCGACACCAAGCGCGGCCAGGAGGAAATCACCCGGGAAATTCCCAACGTCTCCGACGAGGCGCTGGTGGACTTGGACGAGCGCGGCATCATCCGGATTGGGGCCCACGTCAAGCCGGGCGACATCCTGGTCGGCAAGATCACTCCGAAGGGAGAGACGGAGCTGTCCCCCGAGGAAAAGCTCCTCACCGCGATCTTCGGCGAAAAGGCCAAGGACGTGAAGGATTCGTCGCTGAAGGTGCCGCCGGGCATGAAAGGCACCGTGATCGATGTGAAGATTTTCAGCCGGATCGAGGATCAGGTGGTCGAGAAGGACCGCGGCGAACGGATCGGAGAGGTGCGCCGCATCGAGCACGATGAGAAGAACCGCATCAACGAGGTGATGCTGAACGAGCTCATCGCGCTGCTCGGCGGGCAGACCGTCGCCCTCATGCTCAAGGCCGGAACAGTGGAGGAATTCCTTCCCGCGGGTACCGCGCTCACCCCCGACCGGCTGACCGGGATCGACCTCACCGAGGTGGACCTCAAGACCCTACGGGTCCAGGATCGCGCCGCCAACGACCGCCTCCGCGCCACCATCGACGCGGCGGCGCGGGAGCGGGCCCGGGTCGAGGAGAAGGCGGAGGACCAGATCGACAAGATCCTCCAGCCGGATGAGCTGCCTCCGGGCGTGATCCAGCTGGTCAAGGTGTATCTGGGCGAAAAGCGGAAGATCTCCGTCGGCGACAAGATGGCCGGCCGCCACGGGAATAAAGGCATCGTCGCCCGGATCGTGCCCGAGGAGGACATGCCGTTCCTCCCCGACGGGACCCCGGTGGACATCGTGCTCAATCCGCTCGGCGTCCCCAGCCGCATGAACGTGGGGCAGATCCTCGAGACCCACCTCGGCTGGTGCGCCCAGATCCTGGGGTTCAAGGCCAAGACGCCGGTGTTCCGCGGTGCGGACGAAGGAGAGATCGGCGTGCTGCTTCGCCTGGCGGGGCTCCGCCGCGCCGGGGAGTCGCTCCGGTTGGCGGTGCAGGCGCCGCTGCCCGACGCGGCGGTGATCGACGCGGTGGTGGCGGATACCAAGCGCATGGGCCTGGAGGGCGTGACGCTCGATAATGTGGGCATCTCGGTTCTCGCCAAGGGAAGTCCCCGGACCAAGGCGTTGTACGATGAGGTGAAGAGCTTCCTTGGCGCGGCTGCCCAGGAGCTGGCGGCGCGGCAGACCGCCCAGCGCGGTCACGAGCTCAACTTCCACAAGGCGGACGCGGCGGCCGGCGCCAAGGGCCGCGACGCGGCCGTCCGGGAGCTGGAAAAGGCCGCGGGGTTCGACGCCCCGGCCACGCTCGACGCCGCCGGCCGGCCCGCGCTGGCCGCCTTCCTCCGAGGGAAGCAAGGCGGGGACGAGGTCAGCGCCGCGGCCGAGGAGCTGATCCACGCCGCTGGTTTGACGCCCACCGGAAAGGTGCGGCTCCGCGACGGGCGGACCGGGCAGCCATTCGAGAGCGACGTGACGGTGGGAGCGATCTACATGCTCAAGCTCTCTCACCTCGTGGACGACAAGATCCACGCGCGCTCGATCGGCCCCTACTCACTGGTCACCCAACAGCCGCTGGCCGGCAAGGCGCAGTTCGGCGGCCAGCGGTTCGGAGAAATGGAAGTGTGGGCGCTCGAGGCCTACGGAGCGGCGCATCTCCTTCAGGAGATGCTCACGGTCAAGTCCGACGACGTCAATGGTCGGAGCAAGGTCTACGAGGCGATCGTGAAGGGCCAGAACCTCCCCGACCCGGGGATTCCGGAGTCCTTCAACGTGCTGGTCAAGGAACTTCAGGCGCTGGGACTGAAGGTGACGCTCGGTACCACCGCCGAAGGCGAGGAATAAATGATCGATTTTCGCAGTGGGCGGGAGCCCAAGAGCTCGAGCTTCGACTACATCGCGATTCGTATCGCGGCGCCGGAGGAAATCCGGGGCCCGCGCGACCCCAAGGAGCGGGAGCGCCTCGAGCTGCAGGGCCTCCGCACCTGGTGGTCCTGGGGCGAGGTCACCAAGCCCGAGACCATCAACTACCGCTCCTTCAAGCCGGAACGGGATGGCCTGTTCTGCGAGCGCATCTTCGGTCCGGTCAAGGACTGGGAATGCCATTGCGGCAAGTACAAGCGGATCCGCTATCGCGGCGTCATCTGCGACCGCTGCGGCGTGGAGGTGACCCTCTCCAAGGTCCGGCGCGAGCGGATGGGGCACATCGAGCTCAGCGTGCCGGTGGCGCACATCTGGTTCTTCAAGACGCTGCCCAGCCCGATGGGCAACCTCCTGAACATGACGCTCCGGGATCTCGAGCGGGTCATTTACTACTCGAGCTACGCGGTCATCGAGCCGGGCAAGCAGGACGTC
The DNA here is from genome assembly GCA_041491785.1 of Gemmatimonadota bacterium. GTDB lineage: Bacteria > Gemmatimonadota > Gemmatimonadetes > Gemmatimonadales > GWC2-71-9 > JABFSM01. The sequence goes on from JBGPVQ010000315.1 coordinate 3,279, forward strand.
GAGTTTCAACAGCTCCTCGATGAGGAAGAGTACCTCGCACTGCGCCAGAAGGCCCGGGAGGAGGGCGACACCGGCTTCCGCGCGGAGATCGGCGCGCCGGCGGTGCGGGCGCTGCTGGAGCGGGTGGACGTCAAGAAGCTGGCCGACGAGCTGCGCTCCTCGGTGGCCACCGAGACCAGCCAGCATCGTAAGAAGCAGATGCTCAAGCGGCTGAAGATCGTCGACGCGTTTCTTTACTCGGGGGAGAGCCAGGACCTCCCGAACCAGCCGGCGTGGATGATCATGGACGTGGTACCGGTGCTGCCGCCGGACCTCCGCCCGCTGGTGCCGCTCGACGGCGGTCGCTTCGCGACCAGCGATCTCAACGATCTCTACCGCCGGGTGATCAACCGGAACAACCGGCTGATGAAGCTCATCCAGCACCGCGCCCCGGAGGTCATCCTCCGGAACGAGAAGCGCATGCTGCAGGAGGCGGTGGACGCGCTATTCGACAACGGCCGTCGGTCCAAGGCCATCCGCGGCCGCGGCAAGCGCCCGCTCAAGTCCCTGAGCGACATGCTCAAGGGCAAACAGGGCCGCTTCCGCCAGAACCTGCTCGGCAAGCGGGTGGATTACTCCGGTCGGTCCGTCATCGTCGTGGGGCCGGAGCTCCGGCTGCACCAGTGCGGCCTGCCCAAGGCCATGGCGGTCGAGCTGTTCAAGCCGTTCATCATCCACAAGCTGGTGGAGAAGGGCATCGCCGAGACGGTCAAGCGCGCCAAGAAGATCGTCGAGCGCGAGGGGCCCGAGGTGTACGAGATCCTCGAGGAAATCATCCAGGA
>JBGPVQ010000316.1:0-4076 GCA_041491785.1 Gemmatimonadota bacterium
CGCGCGTGTGGTTCTCCCGGCGGTGTCCCGGGCGCATATGATCGTTTGTCGCGTCCTCGGCCCGGTCGAGATCACGGTGGATGGAGCGCCCGCGCCTCCCGAGCTGCTCTGGCGGAAGCATCTGGCGCTCCTGCTCTATCTTGCGTGCTCGCCGAGACGGGCTCGAACCCGCGAACACTTGACCGGGCTCCTCTGGCCGGAAAAGGACGAGAGCGCCGCGCGGCACTCGCTCAACGAGGCGCTGCGGGTGTTGCGGCGGGCCGCCGGCGACGACGCGATTCACGTTGCCGCCGACCAGGTCCACTTGTCCGAGGAGTCGGTGCGGCTCGACGCGGACGACCTCGAGCGACACATCGGCAAGGGGGCGTGGGCCGATGCCGCGGCGATCGTGGCGGGAGAGTTTCTGGAAGGCTTCGCTGTTCCCGGCAGCGAGGAATTCGAAAGCTGGCTCGCCGCCGAACGCCGGGAGTGGAGGGAGCGCTCGGTCACGGCGCTGCTCGGCTGGAGCACTCTGCTCCTGCGGCAGGGGAGTGCGGTCGAAGCCCTCGCCGCCGGGCGACGAGCCGGCGGGCTCGATCCGCATTCGGATCTCGCCGCGCAGGCGGTGATCGGAGCGCTGGCGGTGCGCGGCGACAGCGGCGCGGCGATGGCCCACTACGAGGGATTCGTGGACACGCTGGCGCGCGAGCTCAACGCAGCTCCCGCCGCCGCCACCCGGGCCCTGGCCGAACGGATTCGCCTCAACCGAGGCCCCCGGCCGGCCGATCCGGCTTCACCCGACGTGGAGCGCCGGCGCGCGCCGCTGGTCGGCCGGAGTGGCGAGCTCGGCCACCTGCTGACGCTCTGGGAGCGGGTCCGTGGCGGGTTAGGCGCAACCGCGATTCTTCTGGAAGGAGAGGCCGGCACCGGGAAGACCCGCCTCCTCGAAGAGTTCGCGACGCGGGCGAGACTGGCGGGGGGTGCGGTCGCCCTGGTGCGCGCGGTTGAGGGGGACCTCGATGACCCGGGCAGCGGCATCGTCGGGCTGGCCCGCGGCGGCTTGCTCCTGGCTCCCGGACTTCCCGCGGCGCCCGCTCCGGCCCTCAGCGCTTTCTCGGCGATTCTGCCGGAATGGGCCCAGCGCTTTCCGGCCGCGCCCGATCCACTTCCAGTCACCCAGGCGCTGTCGGGCGTGCTGGGTGCGCTCCTCGAGGAGGGGCCGGTGCTATTGGCGGTCGATGACGCGCAGTGGATCGACCGCGCTTCACTTCTCGGCCTGATGGCCGCCGTCCGCGACGCCGCCGCTCAACCACTCTGCCTGATCCTCTCCGCGCTTCCCCACCCACCCCGCCCGGAGCTGGACGAAGTCCGGCACCGGATCGGAGGCGACGTTCCCGGGGCGGTGGTGTCGCTCGGCCCGCTCGGCGGCGCGGCCCTGCGCGAGCTCGCCGCCTGGGCGCTGCCCGGCTACGATCCAATCGCGCTGGAACGGGTGTGCCGCCGGGTGGCCAGTGATTCCGCCGGACTGGCCTTGCTCGCGGTGGAGCTCCTCTCCGCGGTGGCGCACGGACTCGATCTCCGCGAGGGCAGCGTGGCCTGGCCGTCACCGATGCATACCCTGACCCAGAGCCTCCCGGGCGAACTGCCCGATGCCGTGGTCGCCGCGTTCCGCATCGGGTACCGGCGCCTGAGTCGTGACGGGCAGCAGGTGCTCGCCGCGGCCGCGGTCCTCGACGACCGTACCACCGAAGCGCTGCTGGCCCGCGCCACCGGACTCGAGGCCGCCCCGACGCAGGCGGCGCTCGACGAGCTGGAGTGGCAGCGCTGGCTGGAGAGCGATGGGCGAGGCTATGGATTTGTCGCCCGCCTGGCCCGCCGAGTCATCGCACTTGATATGGTGACGCCCGGACAGCGCGCGAGGATCCGCGAGCGCGCGGGAGCCCCGCCGGAAATTGCGTGAGGCTCGTGCGAGCCTCATCTGGGGTTCTCCCTGGCGCTGGCGGGTGCATCGCGAATCCACTCTCGGACGAACACCCCTCGAGCGCTCAGCATCCGCATCAACGTTGGACCCGGGAAGGTGCCCCGATTCGACCGAAGGGTAACCTGCGAGTAGCTTCCGTCATCCTCTCTTGGAGCCTCGCATGCGAGCGATCTGCCTGGCGATCCCGCTGGTTTTCGGCACCGCCCTCCCGCTCAGCGCCCAACGCGACGAGCGGGACGTGCTCGCTGTGGTACGCCAGCTCTTCGACGGCATGCGCGAGCGCGACACCGCGAAGATGCGGGCGCTGCTGCACTCCGACGCGCGGCTGGTCTCGGCGGCGGACCGGAACGGTGTGCCGGTCGCCCAGATCGACTCCCCGAGCACCTGGCTGCAGGGCGTGATGCGCGCGACCGGCGGAACGCTCGATGAACGGATCCGGAATCCGGTCGTCAAGGTGGATGGCGGCCTGGCCTCGGTGTGGGTCGAGTATTCGTTCTACCTCGGCGATCAGCTGCGCCATTGCGGGGTGGACGCGTTCCACCTGGTGAAGACCGCGGAGGGGTGGCGCATCGTCGACCTCGCGGACACCCGGCACCGCGAAGGCTGCACGCCGTAACCATCCGCGGCCGCCGGGCATCCTACCAGATCATGCTTCGCCCCCTCGCCTCCGCCGCGATGGCCGCCGGGTTGCTCCTCGCCGGAGGCGAAGCCCGCGCCCAGGGAACTCAGGCGTTCCCGATCGACACCGCCCTCGCCGGCCGCTATTTCCGTGAGGCTGCTGATGCCACCGCGCGGGACGCCGGCCGTCTCTGGGGCCGGAGCCTCGCCGGACCGATCCTCTTCGTCGATCCCGCGACCCGGACGCTGCTTGCCCAAGAGTCGGACAGCGCCGGCCAGCTTCGGGCGCTGGGCGGCTACTACCGCGGAACCCTCGCGGCCTCGGAGAATCCAGCGAATACGTCGATCCGCCTGGGCGGCCGGACCTGGGCCATGGTGGTCTGGCCGCCAACGGCCGATTCGACGGAACGTGGGGTCCTCTTCGCGCACGAGCTGTGGCACCGGATTCAGGACGGACTCGGCTTCCGACTTGCCGACCCGGCAAACCCGCACCTCGCTACCCGCGACGGCCGACTGTGGCTCCGCCTCGAGGCGCGCGCGCTGCGGAGGGCGCTCGCCGCGACCGGCGCCGCGCGCATGGGCGCGCTGCGTGACGCCCTCGCCTTCCGGCGATCGCGGCAGGATCGCTTTCCCGGCGCGGATTCGACCGAGCGGCAGCTCGAGCTCAACGAGGGACTTGCCGAGTTCACCGGCATCACGATCGCGGCGGCGACGCCCGAGACGCGCCGGGCCCTGGTGGCCAAGCGGCTCGCAGCCCTCGACTCGACGGCCCACTTCGAGCGCAATTTCGCCTATCAGACCGGCCCCGCCTACGGCTTCTTCCTCGATGAGCTGGCACCGGGATGGCGCGGATCCCTCAGCTCGGCCGACGACCTTGCCCGCCTGCTCGACCAGGCGGTGGGCGGGAAGCGAGCCAAGACGGGGAGCCTGATCGCGCGCGCGGGAGTCTACGGGTACACCCAGGTTAGACGGGAGGAAGACGCCCGCGCGGCGAAACGCCGCATCCACCTCGCGTCGCTGCGCCAGCGGTTCGTTTCCGGTCCGGTGCTCCAGCTCCCGTTCGCGGAAATGAAGGTGGGATTCGATCCCCGGCAGGTGGAAGCGCTGGACTCGCTCGGCTCGGTGTACGGGACTCTGCGGCTCACCGACCGGTGGGGAGTGCTGCAATGCGACGCGTCGGGTGGTCTCATCCGGGGGAACTGGTCCGGCGCCGTGGTTCCGGCACCCTCCGACACCGCGGGCCGGCGGCTCACTGGCCCCGGCTGGGTGCTGGAGTTGACTCCTGGTTGGCGGCTGGTGCGGGGACCGCGCCGGGGGGACTGGACGGTGACCAGAGAGCCCTGACCGCCCGCCCCTATCGAGTGCGCGCGCCCCGCTCGCTTCCCAGCCGGATCCTCCCGGTTACCCGTCCCGTCACGGCGTCGGCCGGCGCGGAATAGATCTCCCCACTCAAATCGAACGCCGGAGTCGCCCGCCAGGTGGCGCCGGCGAAGAGCAC
>JBGPVQ010000317.1:0-4072 GCA_041491785.1 Gemmatimonadota bacterium
CGGCCACCCGGTTGGGGAAGCCCACGTCGGCGGCGATCCCGATGCCGGTGCCGATGCCGGCGTTGCGCACCGGGAGGCCGACCACCTGCGCGACAAGGCCGCCGGTGCTTCCGGCGGCCCCGAGCGCCACGAGCGCGAGGACCCGCGAGTATCGCATCATGTACCGCTCCCGGGCTCGACGCCCGACGGAGGAACTACCGGGCGATGGCGATGCCCAGCGAGAAGTTGTTGATGTCGCCAACGCCGATCCCGAGGCGAACCTCGAAGCGCCGGTTGATCCGGAGATCGCCGCCCAGGCCGAGCGCCACGGCGGTGTCGCTCCCGCCGTCGCCGAAGTTGGGGATGATAACCGGCTCGGCGTAGGGGACCAGGCTCACCTTGGAGTTGGTGAACGTCACCCGCCGGCCCAGCGAGAGTCCGATCGGGATGTAGAGGCGGGACCTCCCGCTCACCAGCGCGGCACCGACCCCGCTGATGATCGCGCCGTCGAGCGGAAAATCCTCCGTCTGGGTGATGACCCGGTAGCGGGCGTCCACTCCGGCCAGGAGGGCCGTCTTCGACCCGCCGTCGTCGCGGACCCCGCCGCGGAGGGCGATGTCCCACTTGGCCCCGGCCTGGCTGAAGCCGTAGAAGCCCTCGAAGGCGATATTGCCCGCGTCCGAGACGTTGCCGCCGATCTCGTAGCGGTCGAAGACCCGGTAGGGGGCGTGAAACACGGGGGTGGCGGTGGATTGGGCCGCCAGTGGTGCGGCGGCGAGGAGAAACGCGGCGGCAAGCTTACGGGGCATCCTGATCTCCCTGAACGTGTTCGGCCACGACGCGGACGGTGTTGGAGACGACCTGAAGGAAGCCGCCCTGCACACGAAAACGAGTGGTGGCGCCCTGGTGGCGGACCGAGAGCATTCCGGTGCCCAGCAGGGTCATGAACGGGGCATGGCGGGGGAGGATCCCCACTTCGCCGTCGAACGCGGGCGCGGTGAGGCTCTCCGCTTCGCCGTCGTAGACGGCCCGGTCCGGGCTGATGACCAGGACGCGCATCAGGACGCCGCGAGCTCCTTGGCCCGCACGACCACGTCTTCGATGCCGCCCTGCATGAAAAACGCCTGCTCCGGCAGATGGTCGAACTCGCCGGACAGCACCCGCTCGAAGCTCGCCACGGTGTCCTCGAGCTTGACGTACCTGCCCTCGAAGCCGGTGAACTGGGTGGCCACGAAGAAGGGCTGCGAGAGGAACCGCTGCAGCCGCCGGGCCCGCGCCACGATCAGCTTATCCTCTTCGGAGAGCTCGTCCATGCCCAGGATCGCGATGATGTCCTGCAACGCCTTGTAGCGTTGCAGAGTCCGCTGCAGACCCACCGCGACGTTGTAATGCCGCTCCCCGACGTACTGCGGGTCGAGGATCCGGCTCGAGCTGTCGAGCGGGTCCACCGCCGGGTAGATCCCCAGCTCGGAAATGGCGCGGGAGAGTACCACCGTGGCGTCGAGATGCGCGAACGCCGTCGCCGGCGCGGGGTCGGTCAGGTCGTCGGCGGGAACGTAAATGGCCTGCACCGACGTAATCGAGCCCTTCATGGTCGAGGTGATGCGCTCCTGCAAATCACCCATTTCGGTTCCCAGCGTCGGCTGGTAGCCGACCGCGCTCGGCATGCGGCCGAGCAGCGCCGACACTTCGGAGCCGGCCTGGGTAAACCGGAAGATGTTGTCGATGAACAGGAGCACATCCTGGCCCTCCACGTCGCGGAAGTACTCCGCGATGGTGAGGCCCGACAGCCCCACCCGGAGCCGCGCTCCCGGCGGCTCGTTCATCTGGCCGTACACCAGGGCAACCGAGCCCAGGATTCCCGCCTCCTTGAACTCGAGATAGAGATCGTTGCCTTCGCGAGTCCGCTCACCCACCCCGCAGAAAACCGAGCGGCCGCCGTGGCCCTTCTGGACGTTGTTGATGAGCTCCTGGATGATGACGGTCTTGCCCACGCCGGCGCCGCCGAAGAGGCCGATCTTGCCCCCCTTCACGAACGGGGCGATCAGGTCGATGACCTTGATGCCGGTCTCGAAGATCGTGGTCTTGGGCACGAGATCGACAAACTTGGGGGTCTCGCGATGGATGGCCCAGCGCTCGGTGTCGGCGGGGATGGGAGGTCCGCCGTCCACCGGCTCGCCCAGCACGTTGAGAATCCGGCCCAGCGGGGCCGCGCCCACCGGCACGGTAATGGGCCCACCCAGGTCGAGGGCGTGCATTCCCCGCACCGCGCCGTCGGTGGAGCTCATGGCCACCGCGCGGACCTGGTTCTGGCCGATATGCTGTTGCACCTCCGCCACCAGCCGCACCGGCATCGGGCCGGTGGAATCGTCCACCAGGAGCGCGGAGTAGATCTCCGGGAGATGATCGGGCGCGAACTCCACATCGAGCACCGGGCCGATGATCTGGATGATGGAGCCGACGTTTTTTTCCGTAGCCGCCGCGGTTGCCATGCGTCGTGTCCCTTGCGTCCGTTAAGTCCCATGCCGGTCGAGCGTGACCGGTCGACCGTTTTCTCCCTACAGCGCCGCGGCCCCGCCGACGATCTCGCTGATTTCCTGCGTGATCGCCGCCTGGCGCTGGCGGTTGTAGGTCCGGGTCAGGTAATCGATGATCTCCCCGGCGTTGTCGGTCGCGTTCTTCATTGCCGTCCGCTGGGCGCCGTAGAATCCCGCCACCGTCTCCACCAGCCCGCGATAGACCATGTTCCGTACGTACAACGGGAGCAGCTGTTCCAGAATCGCCCCCGGGTCGGGCTTGAGGATGTAGTCCGGCCGCCGAGTGCGGTCGGCCGGCGCCTCGACCGGGAGGATCCGAGTGGTAACCGGCGGCGTGGTGAGCGCACTCTGGAACTTGGCGTGGACCAGATCCACGCTGGCCAGCTCTCCAGCCTCGTAGGCCGCGATGAGCGCCGCCACCACGCTCCCGGCCAGGTCCGGCGTCGGCTTGTCGCCGATGTCCTGCCGGTCCGCCGCGATCGGACGCTTGAGATACTTGAAGAACCCGGCGCCCTTCTTCCCCACACAGTGGATCTCCACGGTATACCCGGCACCCTCCAGCTGCTCGATCTTCCGGCTGGCTTCCTTGATCAGATTGGCGTTGAACGCCCCGCAGAGCCCGCGGTTCAAGGTGACCAGAATCAGCGCCGCCCGACGGGGCCCGCCTTTGGCGGGGGGCGCCGGGCGCCGGAGCAAGGGAAACAGCGCCATCAGCTCCGGCGAGACGAGGTCGGCGAGCACCTCGCGTAAGGCCTCGGCATAGGGACGGGCCGCCACCACCCGGTCCTGGGCGCGCTTCAGCTTGCTGGTGGCGACCAGCTCCATGGTCCGGGTGATCTTCCGGGTGTTCCGGACCGACTTGATCCGCCCCCGGAGCTTGCCGCCCTTGCCCGCCATCCTATTCGGCCCGGAACATCAGCTTGAATGCGTCGATCGCCGCCTTGAGGCTCGCGGTGACCGCGTCGTCCAGGACCTTTCTGGTCTTGATGGCCTCGTAGACCGCCCCGGGGGCGCTGGCCAGATACTCGAGGAAGTCCCGTTCCCACTGGCGGATGTACTTGATCTCGACGTCGTCCAGGTAACCGTTGGTGACCGCGAAGATGATCGCCACCTGGCGTTCCACCGGGACCGGCTGGTACTGCGGCTGCTTCAGCACCTCGACCAGCCGCGCGCCCCGGGCCAGCTGCTTCTGGGTCGCCGCGTCCAGATCGGAGCCGAACTGGGCGAAGGCCTCCAGCTCGCGATACTGCGCCAGCGAGAGCCGGAGCGGGCCGGCCACCTGCTTCATCGCCTTCACCTGGGCGTTGCCGCCCACCCGGCTCACGCTGATGCCTGCGTCCACCGCGGGCCGCACGTTGGAGTAGAAGAGGTCGGTGGTGAGGAAGATCTGTCCGTCGGTAATCGAGATGACGTTGGTCGGGATGTAGGCCGAGACGTCACCCGCCTGGGTCTCGATGATCGGGAGCGCGGTGAGCGAACCGCCCGGCTTCTTGATGCGCGGATCCTGCTTGATGGACGCCGGGTCCTCGGAAATCTTGGCGGCGCGCTCCAGCAGC
>JBGPVQ010000318.1:0-4054 GCA_041491785.1 Gemmatimonadota bacterium
CGCTCGCCGACCGTTACCGGATCGACCGCGAGCTCGGCCAGGGCGGGATGGCCACCGTCTACCTCGCGGAGGATGTAAAGCACCACCGGAAGGTCGCCATCAAGGTCCTCCGCCCGGAGCTCGCCGCCGCGCTGGGTGCCGAGCGATTCCTCCGGGAGATCGAGACGACCGCGAATCTCCGCCATCCTCATATCCTGCCGCTGTACGACTCCGGGGAAGCGGGAGGAGCGCTCTTCTATGTCATGCCGCTCGTGGAGGGCGAGTCCCTCCGCGATCGCTTGGACCGTGAGAAGCAGCTCCCACTCGACTCCGCGCTTCAAATTGCCCGCGAGGTGGCCGATGCGCTGAGCTACGCGCATGCGCATGGGGTGATCCACCGCGACATCAAGCCGGAGAACATCCTGCTGGAGAGCGGGCACGCGGTGGTAGCGGATTTCGGGATCGCGAAGGCAGTGCGTGCCGCAAGCGGAGAGTCGCTCACCCGAACGGGGACGTCGATCGGTACGCCGGCGTACATGAGCCCGGAACAGGCAGCCGGGGAGCAGGACCTGGACGGGCGGAGCGATCTCTACGCGCTGGGGTGCGTGCTGTACGAAATGCTCGCGGGGCAGCCGCCGTTCAGCGGAGCCACCGCGGAGGTGCTGGTGCGGCAGCATATCACGGTGGAGGCGCCACCGGTCACCAACTACCGGCCCGCGGTGCCCGCGGCGGTGGCGGCGGCGCTGCAGCGCGCCCTGGCCAAGACGCCGGCGGACCGGTTCAACCCGGTGGCGCAATTCTCTGAGGCGCTCCGTCTCGGGGAGGGCGGCTCCGGGGGAGTTGCGACTCCTGCTCCCGTCCCGCTGCGCCGCGCTACCTGGCGGGCGGTGGCCGCGGTGTCGGGCCTCGCGGTCCTCGGCTTGATCGTGATGCTTATTCTGTGGCGCAGGGGTTCCCCGACCACGCCGATCGGGTCGGCGTCGGTAGCCGTCCTCCCCTTCGTCGACTTGAGCCCCGACCGCAGCAGCGCCTACCTCGGCGACGGCGTAGCCGAGACGCTGATCAACGCGTTGACCAACGTCCCCGGACTGAGTGTGGCGGCGCGCACGTCCGCCTTCGCGTTCCGGAACAAGGCCGAAGACGTCCGGGAGATCGGGAAGCAACTCGGCGTGGCCACCGTGCTCGAAGGCAGCGTCCAACGGGCGGGAGACCGTCTCCGGGTCACGGCGCAGCTCATCAAGACATCGGATGGGCTGCATCTCTGGTCCGAGAACTTCGACCGGAGCGCCACGGACATCTTTGCCGTGCAGGATGAAGTCGCCCGGGCAGTGGTCACGGCCCTGCAGGGGAAGCTGGTCGCCCGGCCCGATACATCCGCGACTTCCGGTGGAACCCGGAATCCGGCGGCCTACGACGCCTACCTCCTCGGACGCTTCTACTGGAACAAGCGGACCGCGGCTGGTCTGGTGCGGGCCGCCGAGTACTTCCAGCAGGCCATCAAGGCGGACTCGACCTACGCCCAGGCCTTTACCGGGCTTGCGGACTCGTACGTTCTCTTCGGGCCGGCTGAATACAGCGTGCCCGGGATCAACCAGGACTCGATCCTGACACTGGCGGAACGCGCCGCGCGCCGGGCGATTGCAATTGCGCCGCGGCTCGGCGAGGCCTACACGTCATTGGGCGAAATTCTCGAGTACCGGTACATGTGGGGCGAAGCGGGCGATGCGTTCCGGCAAGGGATCGCCTTGAGCCCGCGGTACGCCACCGGGCATCAGTGGTATTCCTACCATCTCATGACCTGGAACCGCTGGGACGAGGCGATCCGGGAGATGGAGCGCGCCAGGGAGCTGGACCCACTGTCGCTGGTTATCGTCGTGTCTCTGGCGCTGGCCTACGATGGCGGGGGTCGCGCCGCCGAGGCAGGGCCGTTGTACGACCAGGCGCAGGGGTTGGCTCCGGAGCATTCTCTGACCCTGCAATTCATGTACGGCCATGATTTGATTCTCGGCCGAATCGAGCAGGCTGCGTCCGACTACCGGCGATGGCTCGTGGCGAACGGAACCGACAGCACTCAGGCGGCCGATCTCGAGCGCCGCCTGCGCAACCCCGGCCTTCGCGCAACAGCGGTTCGCGAAATCGCCGAGAGTCCTCATTCTCCTCCCGAGCATGGGGTCATCCTCCATCGGGTACTCGACGGAGATGACGCCGCCATCAGGTATCTCGCGGGTTTGGTGAAGAGCCCGAGGCGCGAAACCATCAACAAGGACATCTTGGTGGGCTTCCTGGGGCCGCAGCTCCGGGCCAACCCCCGGATGCAGGAGGTCTTGGTACAATTGGGCTTCCCGCGCCCACCACCCATGCGACCCCGCCGGTGACCAACCCGCTCTCGCGCCTGACCGGCGCCTTGTCGGACCGCTACCTGATCGAGCGGGAGCTACGCCCACCGCCACGGGGTGATCCACCGCGACATCAGGCCGGAGATCATCGGTCGGAGTAGTCTTTGCCCCACTATGCGCTCTTTCGGTTATGCCCCCGTCGAGCGCACCTTGGTTCGAGGGACGCTACCTACCACGCCAACCTCCGGGAGCGCCCCTCAGCGGTTGCCGTCTCTTCTTCACGCGCCCCAACCGGTAGCCCCCTCGCTGGCCGACGCCCCCCCTTGAAAGTACCTTCTCCTTCACCCCTTGACGGAAGCAGTGTTATACCGGAAATTGAACGCATGACGTTTAAATTCCGGTCATGATTGAACGGCACCTGCAGCGGGAGATCGAGGCCAGACTCCGGACCTCCTCCAGCGTCGTCCTGCTGGGGCCCCGCCAGGTCGGCAAGACGACCCTGGCCCGCGGGATCGCGGCCCGCCGCGGCGCCAGGGCGGTGTACATCGATCTCGAGCGGCCCGCCGATCGCCGCCGGCTGGAGGATGCCGACACCTTCCTGCGAGCCCAGGCCGGCAAGCTGGTCGTCATCGACGAGATCCATCGGGCGCCCGATCTCTTTCAAATTCTCCGGGGCGTCATCGACGATCGCCGGGCCGCACGCGACCGGACAGGACACTTCCTCCTTCTGGGCTCGGCCTCGCTCGACCTGATGCGGCAGAGCACCGAGAGCCTCGCCGGCCGGGTCGGGTACGTCGAGCTCGGGCCGATTGAAGTCGCCGAATTGCCCGCCGGAAGGGTGACGGCGGAAGAACTCTGGACTCGGGGAGGATTTCCACTGAGCCTGCTGGCGGAGAGCGACGCCGACAGCCTCACCTGGCGGCGCGACTTCCTCCGCAGCTACCTCGAGCGGGACGTTCCGATGTTCGCGCCCCGGCTCCCCGCCGAAACGATCGGGCGCCTCTGGGGGATGTTGGCGCACGGCCAGGGAACCCTGCTCAACCAGTCGCGCCTTGCGGCGAGCCTCGGGGTCAGGGCGCCGGCGGTGGGGCGGTACGTCGACCTGCTCGTCGACCTGCTGCTGGTTCGGCGGCTCCGGTCCTGGAGCGGCAACGTGGGCAAGCGCCTGGTCCGGGCGCCCAAGATCTACGTCCGGGACAGCGGCCTCGTCCACGCCCTCCTCGAACTCGAATCGTGGCACGACCTGATCGGCCATCCGGTGGCCGGGGCAAGTTGGGAGGGCTTCGTGATCGACAACCTGCTCGCCGCGGCAGGGGAGAGTCGGGTGCCCTACTTCTTCCGGACCGAGGACGGCGCCGAGATCGATCTCCTGTTCGAGCGCGGGGGACGGATCGAGCTCGCCATCGAGATCAAACGCACTTCGGCGCCCGAACTCTCCAAGGGGTTTCGGCTCGGCTGTGCCGCGCTCAAGCCCAAGGGGGCGTTCGTGGTCCATGGAGGGAGCGAGGAGTGGCCGATGCGTGACGGTGTCGTGGCGATCTCGCTGGGCGGCCTGATGCGACGACTGGAATCCGGCCGATGACTGGCACCCCCGACCGGCTGACGAACGCCCTTGCCGACCGCTACCGCATCGAGCGGGAGCTCGGCGCGGGCGGCATGGCGACGGTCTACCTCGCCCACGACCTCAAGCACGATCGTAAGGTCGCGATCAAGGTGCTGCGGCCCGAGCTCGCCGCCTC
>JBGPVQ010000319.1:0-4037 GCA_041491785.1 Gemmatimonadota bacterium
AGTCCTGCAGGACGGTCTCCTTGCTCCGGGCCACGAGCTCGAGGGAGATCGTCGCTTCGCCGCGCTCGATCCGGCGAAGGTTGAGCTTCTGGCAGAACAGGCTCAGCAAGGCGGGGTCGACTTCGAGACGCTCAGTCGTCCGTTCCGGGCTGATCGGCTCCGCCGTCGGCTGCTCGCCGGTCCGAAGGGGGCCGGCGCTCTCGTCTGCCGAGTCGCGGCCCGCCACGGTGCGCACGATGGCCTCGGCCACGGTTCGGGTCACCAGCCCGCGTTCCGCGGCGGGCCGCTCCACCACCTCGAGCGCCTGGCGACGGTCGAAGCGGGTGAGCCGGACGTTGTTCATGATGATCGACGGAATCTGCGCGCGGAGCCCGTGCAGGTGCGGCAGGTAGTCTTCGCGGAGGCTCAGCAGGAACCGGCAATTCTGCCGGGTGAAGTCGTATCGATCCACCAGCGCGGGGTTCTGGCGCAGGAGCTTGTCGAGCGCGCGGGGCGGGCGGTTCTCGATCAGATCGCCGAGCAGCTCGGCCACCGCTTCCGCGAATCGGCCGTCGTCCCGGCGCTCGGCACCCAGGGTGAACAGCTCCTCGAACTGGTCGAAGACCAGCACCGGGGTGAGCGGGATGCCGGTTTCATCGGGCAGGGCGAACTTCACGTCGTGCAGATATTCCCAGACCCCCGGAGCGGCGAGCGGGTCGGAGGCCTCGCCCAGCCTGCGGGCGCTGATCGCCGCCGCGATCCGCTGGACGATCTGCCGGCTCGGTGGATCTGCGCCGGGGCGACTCCCCGGCTCGGCCTCTCCGTAGCCGAGCCGGATCTCGACCGGCAGGAAGCCCTCCTCCCGGAGGCGCGGGAAGAGGCCGGCCTGCAGCAGCGAGGTCTTGCCCAATCCTGATTGGGCGTAGAGCACCGTGAGGCTTTCCCGCCGGACCCGCCGGAAGAGGTCATCGAGCTCGACGCTGCGTCCGAAGAAGAACTTCTTGAATTCCTCGCTGAAAGCGGAGAGTCCGGGCCACGGGTTGTCCGCGTCCACCACGGGCGCGGAGCCCGGCCGCACGTCGGCGCGCTGCTGGCTCATGCCCCGGCCTCGCGCCACTGGGCAACCAGCTCGGCGATCCGGGTGGCGATCCGCTCGGTGCCGGCGCCCCCGTCATGCACTTTGATGTCCGCCTCCCGGAACACCGGCGGCACCGCCTGGAACGAGGTGCGCTTGAGGCCCACTGGGACGATGAAGGGGAGCGGGCTTCCGGTATGGTCCTTGTTCCGCTGCAGGGCGCAGAGCCACTCAGCCCGGAACTTGCCCTTTTGGCGCTGTTCGGTCGTTTCGGAGAGCACCGGGACGAACAGCAGGGCCTGACGGCGGATGTAGTCCTCGACCTTGTCGAGCCACGGGTCGCCGCTCTCCAGTTGATCCTCGTCGAACCAGGTGGTGACACCGTGCTCCTCGAGCGCCTGCTTGAGCGTCCGGACCGGCTCGATGTCGGGCCTGGTGTAGCTCAGGAACACCGCTCCCGGCGGCGGCTGCCGCCACTGCCGAGTGGTGATCGCCGGCTTGGCCGCGGCCTTCCAGCGATGGTGGAGCTCGTCTACGAATTCGACCGCACCCTTGGGGGAAACCTGGGTGCGAGAACTGAACCGGCGGAGAAAGCTCACCAGGCCGGCATCCTGGCCGGAGCGCGCGTCGGCCAGGAATTCCCGTACCGGGCGCTGCCCGGAGAGCGGACTGTTCTTCGTGGTCCGGATGAAGAAGCGCGCGAGCCAGTCGGCGTAGCCTTCCCCGAGGAACAGCAGATTGTTCTTGTTGAGCTCGTCGAACAGGTTCTTGGGACGGGTGGACTCGGCCTGGAAATACCGGATATGCTCGAGGAGGTCCTCCTCTGTGAGGACGTAGGGCCATTGGGGTGAGACCCGCCCGAACAGATTGTAGACCCGGGTCTGCTTCATCTCCTCCGGCGTAAGCTCGATGTCCTCGACCCGGTTGGCGCGGTAGATGTAACCCCGGAGCCCGTTCGAGTCGCCGCCGTAGCGCTCCGCGATCAACGCCCGCTCCAGCAGGTCGTCGAAGGTCAGATTGACGAACAGCCGAAGCGGGGTGATTTCCGCGAGCTGGCGCAGCGGTTCCGGGATGGGGAAGTCGGTTTCCCGGAGGATCCGCTCGATCTCCTTGCTGACGGTCTTCCGTTGCCGGTCGGGGTCGGCTGCCGAGCGAATGAAGGCGGACGCCACGTCGTTGAGCGTCATGGCGGGCGCCGGAGGGGCTGCCGACCAGGGGAGCCGGGCCACCAGGGTCCGCGCGAGGTAGGACTCCAGCGGCTGCCGAACCCCGTCGATGTCGACGACGAGAAGATCCGGCCCGACGATGGGGACGACCTGCTGCTCGCCGATGGCGGCGAGCAGGTCGTCCCAGGCGTCATCCTCCCACAGACCGGGCGGGGGGGCCGGGTTCGCGATACGAGGCTCGGTCAAGGCGTGTCCTCCAGGGTGGCTCCCGGAAGATATCGCCTGCACCGAGGAGGGAAAGCTCCCTCCCAGGGGGCCTACGGCGCCGCCGTGACGATCCGCAACACCTTCCCCGATTGGATGACGATGTAGATCTCTCCCTGCGCGTCTTCTCCGAAGCTGGTGATCTGTCCCCCCGGCCGGAGCGACGCCCAGTCGGTCGGGAGGGTTACGCCGGTGCCCGACAGGCGAAAACTCCGTACCCATCCCTGGCAGTAATCGCCGTAGAAATAGGTTCCCCGCAGCGGGGGAATTGCGGCGCCCCGATAGACGTAGCCCCCGGTGACCGAGCAGCCCGCACCGTGGTCGTAATCGAGCACCGGCAGCGTGAGTCCGGTGCGAACGCACCCCGTCGAGGGGCTGTAGCAGGCCGTGCCCTCCATGGTATTCCAGCCGTAGTTGAGTCCGCGGCCGAGCTGGGCGGCCTCGGTGCTCACGTCGATTTCCTCGCGGGCGCTCTGTCCGACGTCCCCGATATAGAGATCGCCGAGCGTCCGGTCGAAGCTGAACCGCCAGGGGTTACGGAGTCCGTAGCTCCAGATTTCCGGGCGCCGGCCGGACTGGCCCGCGAAGGGATTGTCCGCCGGCACGGAAGCCTGGCCCGATCCGTTCACGTCGAGCCGGAGAATCTTGCCCAGAAGGACATTCCGGTTCTGACCGTTGCCCTGCGGATCGCCCCCGGAGCCGCCGTCACCCAGCCCGATGTAGAGTTTCCCGTCGGGCCCGAAGACCACCATGCCGCCGTTGTGATTGGCGAACGGCTGGGTGACCGCGAGGATCACCTGTTCGCTCGCGGCATCGGCGAGGTCGGGATTAGAGGAGGCCTGAAAGACCGAGACCCGGGTGTCTCCGCTCGGGTTGGTGTAGTACACCACGAACCGGCGGTTGGCGGCGTACTGGGGATGGAACGCGAGGCCCAGCAATCCGCGCTCGCCGCCGGAGGAAATCCTCCCGCTCAGGTCGAGAAAGGGCGTCGGCAGGAGGGTCCCGTTGCGCAGGATCCGAATGCGACCGGACTGCTCGACGATGAAGATGCGCTGGGTGTCGCCGGGCGGGGCGGTGACGTACAGGGGGGCGTCAAGGCCCTGTGCCACCAGGACCAGGCTCAGTGCCGGGACACTGGGGTCGCCCGGTCCGGGGGCCGCGGGATCGCTGCAGGTGGCGGAGAAGAGGGCCATCGCGAACACTCCTCCGCCTGCGAGGTATTGCACGAACATTCCGGCCCCCCAACGGTGAGAAGGAGATACTCCTGCGACGCTCGAGGTTGCCTTTGGGCGCACGTGCAAGGCGCGGGGGCTGGACTATTCCCTAGTCAACATGCTCCGGCGTCACCGTCTCGCCCAGCTTCTTCGCGAGCGCTTCGAGGTATCCGTCCGCCGTCTTGTGCACGCCCATCACCTTCATGACCACCCGGAAGATCGGGTTCGACACGTACCCGTATTCCGTCACGGTGAGCTGGGTACCGCTTCCGGCGGGAGCCAGGTCGTAGATCCAGGTTCCGCCGAACGCTGCATCCGGGGGCGCGTCGATTCTGGTCA
>JBGPVQ010000320.1:0-4034 GCA_041491785.1 Gemmatimonadota bacterium
CGGCCTCTTGCCGGCGGCGTGGCGCGGCGTCCGGTGTGGACCTCGGCGCCGTCACGGCTCCGGGATCTCACCTACCACCGCGGAGCTCAGCTGACCACGGCGACCGGGGTCTCCGGAATCCGGTAGGCGATCGCCTCCCACGCAGCGCCGAGGGCCTGCTCGACATTCTGGTGGTCGACGCTCCACTCCTTTATCGCCACGCGCTCCGCCACGAAGCCGGCAAGCGCGAGCCAAACCGCGGCCCAGAGCTCCGCCGATCCGGGGCGGATCCGTCCGCGCTGCTTTCCCGTCGCCACCACCTGCTGCAGGCCGTCGCGGAAATCCCGCAGCGCGTGCCGGGTACGTTCATCGTGGAGCGACTCCTCGGGCGGCCGCAGCAGCATCCGCACCATCGCCGGGTCGTGCTCCGCCCCCTCCGCGAGGCGGCGCCCGATGCCGATCAGGATCGCCTGCGGGTCGGCGCCGCGGACCGACTCCTCCGCCCGAATCACCGCGCGCCCCCAGACCAGCGCTTCCACGCAGGCGGCGTTGAGGAGCGCTTCCTTGCCGGCAAAGTGGCGGTAAATCGTGGCCTCGGCGACGCCGGCCTGCTGGGCGATCTCCGGCGTGGTGGTGGCGCGGAAGCCCTGGCGGGTAAACAGCTCGAGCGCCGCGCGCACCAAGCTGGTGCGGGTCGCCTGGGCGTTGCGGGGCCGGCGCAGGGGGCGCGGAGGGCGTCGGGTCGAATGGGGCGCAGACATGGCCCGGAGAATATACTCCGCCGCGTTGAATGCGGGTGGCGATCCGGCTAGGTTTGCGGGCTTCCTCGGATTCGCGCACTTACCGGGAGTTCGCCATGAAGATGCTGGTCCTCGGCGCCGGCCTGCAGGGCTCGGCGGCGGCGCACAATCTGCTGATGGACCCGAGGGCCGAGCAGGTGACCCTAGCCGACCTGCATCCCAACCGCCTGCCGGCGTTCCTGCAGCCCTACCTCGGCAGGCGACTCCGCGTGGTGCCGCTGGACGCGAGCGATTTCGCCCTGGTCGTGGAGTTGATGCGGGGCCACGACGCGGCGCTCTGCGCGTTGCCCTATTACTTCAACGAGCCGATGACCCGCGCCGCCATCGAGGCGGGCTCTCATTTCTGTGACTTGGGCGGCAATACCGAAATCGTCTTCCGCCAAGCGAAACTCCACGACGCCGCGCTCGCCGCCGGAGTGTCGGTGGTTCCCGACTGCGGCCTCGCCCCCGGAATGGTGAACATTCTGGCCGCGGAAGGCATCCGGCGGGTCGATCGCGCCCGGTCGGTGCGGATCTACGTCGGCGGGCTGCCCCAGCATCCCGAACCGCCCCTCAACTATCAGATCGTCTATTCGCTCGAAGGGGCGCTGGACTACTACACCACGCCATCGTGGGTGTTGCGCGACGGGAAGGCGGTGCAGGTGGACGCTCTCTCCGAGCTGGAGACCCAGGAATTCCCGGCGCCGGTCGGCGTGCTCGAGGCGTTTCACACCGGGGGCGGTATCAGCACCATGCCCTTCGCCTTCCAGGGCAAGATCGACGTGATGGAGTACAAGACCCTGCGCTACCCCGGCCACGTTGCCATCATGCGGCCGATCCGGGAGCTGGGGCTCATCTCGAACACGCCGATCCCGGTGAAGGGGCAGTCGGTGGTACCCCGCGACCTGTTCATCGCGGCGGTGCAGCCCAAGCTCTACAAGCCCGAGGGCCGGGACCTGGTGGCGCTCCGGCTGGTCGTCACCGGGGAGAAGGACGCCGCACCCCGTACGGTGACGTTCGAGCTCCTTGACTACTACGACGCCGCGCTCGGCATCAGCGCCATGATGCGGGCGACCGGATATTCGCTGGCGCTCACCGCCCTCATGCAGGCGGACGGGAGCATCACGGCCAAGGGCGTCCACACGCCCGACGAAGCGGTGCCGTTCCGGCCATACGTGGATGGCCTGGCACGGTTCGGGGTGAGGATTGAGGAACGTTGAAAGAGAGGTGATCGCGTGAGCGCCGAGCCCGATCTCGACTTCCCTTCGCTCTGGTCCCAGGCGATTCCCTGGTCCGCCTATCTGCGCCCGGGAATGGAGCAATACCAGCTTTGGAACGGGGTGTATGGGCACGTCCTGGTGCCCGGATGGGCATTGGAGGGGTTCCTCGGCTCCCCCGCACGAAGGCTCCTGGTCCTGGCGGCCGACTGGTGCGGCGATGCCGCGAACACCGTTCCGGTGCTGGCGCGGCTGGTCGACTTGGTGCACGGCATGGAGCTCCGGATACTGGAGCGCGACGAGTTTCCGCAGGTCATGGCCCGGTATCTTACCAACGGGACCCGCTCGATTCCGATGGTCATCGCGCTGGACGAAACGCTCCGCGAGCTGGGCCACTGGGGTCCGCGTCCCGCCGCGCTCCAGGAGTGGGTGGTGGCCAACAAGAAGACGATGCCCAGCCCCCAGCGTTACGCTTACGCCCGGAAGTGGTACGCGAAGGACAAGGGGGAATCGACGCTGCGGGAGCTGCTCGCGGCGCTGCCCCCCGGCTCCTATTCTTAGGAACCCCGTACGGAGAGCGCCGCCTGGCCGAGATCCCTGACCCGCTCCGCATCGCCCTGTCGGACACCTACCGGCTCGAGTCGGAGATCGGACGCGGTGGTATGGCCACCGTGTACGCGGCCGAGGATCTGAAGCACGGGCGCCGGGTGGCCATCAAGGTGCTGCGGCCGGAGCTGGTGACGCTGGGCACGGAAGCGGAGCGGTTTCTCCGTGAAATCCGCATCGCCGCCCGCCTGAGCCACCCGGGGATCCTCCCGCTGCACGATTCCGGCGAGCGCGACGGTTTCCTCTTCTACGTCATGCCCTTCGTGGGCGCTCAATCCCTCCGCGACCGCCTGCGCACCGAGGAACGGCTCCCGGTGGAGGAGGCACTCCAGATCGCCCGCTCGGTGGCTGCCGCGCTCGACTATGCGCACCGGCACAACGTGCTGCACCGCGACATCAAACCGGAGAACATCCTCCTCCACGAGGGGCAAGCGGTGCTCGCCGATTTCGGCATCGCGCGGGCGATCACCGTCGCCGCCACCGATCACGTGACCGAGCGCGGGCTCATGATCGGCACGCCGGCGTACATGAGTCCGGAGCAGGGAACCGCCGAGGGAATCCTCGACGGTCGGAGCGATCAGTACTCGCTGGCGTGCGTGGTGTACGAAATGCTGGCCGGAGCACCGCCGTTCCACGGGCGGACCGCGGCCGCTACCGTGCTCCGGCACCTGGGCGAGCCGCCGCCATCGCTGCGGGCTCGGCGGCCCACCGTTCCCGAACCGGTGGAGCGCGCCATCCTCCGCGCCCTGGCCAAGGACCCGGAGGAGCGCTTTCCCACGGTGGCGGAGTTCGCCGAGGCGCTCCGGGCCCGGGTTCACGACGTGCCCGACGGCGCTCCGCCGCGCGAATACCGCGCCGAGCGGGCGATCGCGGTGCTCCCCTTCGTCAATTCCAGCCCCGACCCCGAGAACGAGTACCTGAGCGATGGCCTGACCGATGAGCTCATCAACGCCCTGGCCGGCGTCGACGGGCTCCGGGTGGCTTCGCGCACCTCGGTGTTCGCCCTCAAGGGAAGCCGCCGCTCGGTGCCGGCGCTCGGGGCCGAGCTGGGCGTCTCGGTCGTGCTGGAGGGAACGGTCCGCCGGGCGGGCCCTCGGGTCCGCATCACGACCCAGTTGAGCAACGCCTCGGACGGCGGCCTGTTGTGGTCGGAGCGGTACGATCGCGAACTCGACGACATTTTCGCGCTGGAGGAGGAAATCGCCCGGACGATCGTGGCGGCGCTGCGGGCCCGCTTTATCGGCGAGGTGGCCGACCCGACGCCCAAGCGCTACACCGACAACGTCCACGCGTATCAGCTCTACCTGAAGGGGCGCTACGCCTGGAACAAGCGGACCGCCGAAGGAATCGTCGAGGCGAT
Organism: Gemmatimonadota bacterium; assembly: GCA_041491785.1. Lineage (GTDB taxonomy): Bacteria > Gemmatimonadota > Gemmatimonadetes > Gemmatimonadales > GWC2-71-9 > JABFSM01. The sequence continues at coordinate 3,942 of JBGPVQ010000320.1, forward strand.
TCGCTACTTCGAGGCGGCGATCGCCGAAGATCCCTCCTATGCGCTCGCCTATACCGGCGTGGCCGACTGTCACGCCCTCCGCGTGGACTACCG
>JBGPVQ010000321.1:0-4002 GCA_041491785.1 Gemmatimonadota bacterium
CGATGTCATGGAGCAGGGCCGCCTTGCCGATGGCCCGGATATCACCGCCGGCGAGCCCCAGCCACTCCGAAAAGGTCATGGCGAGCACCGCGGTGTTCACCGCGTGAAGCGCCGCATGGTCGTCGAGGGAGCGCAGGGAGAGCAGCGGAACGAGCAGCTCCCCCTCCGCATGCAATGCCACCTTGAGCGCGTGCACCACGGCTTCGACGTCCTCGAGCGGAAGCGGGGCGCCCTCCCCGACTCGCGCGAAGGCGCCCCGCACCGCCTGGAGTTCATCGCCCAGCCGGGGCCCCTGCCGCGCCCGGTCGGGCGGGGCGGACTGGGCCGCAGCGTCTCCCTCGGCCACCGCCACGTCGCCGGCGTCGATCCCGGGCCAGCGCGTCGAGACTTCGCCCGGCTCGATTCCGAGGAGCCGGCGGGCCAGCTCGCCGAGGAACGCCTCAACCCCTTCCCGGGTAGCCTCGCGGGTGAACTCGAGCCGACGAACCCCGACCGCAGCGAGGCGGCGCCCCCAGCTCCATTCGCGGAGGCCGTGAATCGGCAGCGCCCGGTAGATCACGGCGTGGTCGAGGAAGGTGAAGGAGGGATCGCGATCGCCCTCGAGCAGAGCGCCCAGCGCGACGTAGAGACGGGACGCCGCCTCTTGACGCGCCTGATGCCCGGATGCGTACAGGGTGTGCGCGGCCAGCGCGTGGCCGAATGCGTGGAGCCAGCGTTCCGCCCGCTTCATGCCGCGGGTGGCACCAAGCCGAGCTGCTCGAACACCGTGGGCGTGGCCACGGCGGCCCGTACGGCGGGATCGCGATGCCGCTCCGCGCGGGCCAGAAGGCGCATGGTGCGCGGGTGCCAGCGCCAATGGCGCGCGAGGCCGGTGAGCGCCGTGAGGGAATCGTTCGACTTGGGCGCGACCAGCGCGCCGATGATCGGCAATCGTCGAGCGGCCAGCCGGAGCAAGAGATCAAGCACCGCGGGCTCCTCGACCAGCGGGGCCAGGGCGCGGATGGCGGCGGGGCGAAGCCCCAGCTCGAGCGGCCCCTCGATGAGGCGCCGGAGGAGGAACGGCGCGGCGGCCGCAGGACAGTCCACCGCGGCGGCGATCAGCGCCACGCGCTGGCAGGCGAGGCTCGAATCCGCCAGGCCTTCGATGATTCCTCGAGCCCGTGCCGCGGGGAGGCTGAGCAGCAGCCGAAGGCCCTCCACCCGCACGCGGGGATCCGGGTGACGTGCGAAACCGGTCGCTACCGCCTCGGCGGGAGGGTCGGGGACCATCTGCAGGAGGCGGAGCAAGTTCCGCTGGACGAACCAGGCCGAGCCGGGAATCCGCTCCAGCGAGGGCTGGGTCACCCTGTTGCCGAACCGCGCCAGGAGCCCCAGCAGCCGGCGGCGCAAGCTCCGCTCCGGGGCGGAGGCCAGTGCATCGAGCAGCAGGGGGATCGCCGCGGTTCCCACTTCCGGGGCCAGGCGCTCCAGCACCTCGATGTCGACCGGCCGGGTGGCGAGCAGCGCCGCGAGCGCGTCCGGCGTGGCCACCAGCGCCCGGAGCTCTTCCGCCAGAGGCTCGGGAGGCCGGACCTCTCCCAGCAGGTCAACCAGCGGCCGCACCCGACCGCGCGCCACCAGGGTGCGGGCCGCCCGGGCCGCGTGGGGCCCCAGCTCGCCCATATCGAGATGCATGGTGAGGATCCGGTAGGGATCGCTCCGGTAGGCTTCGGTCGGATCGAGGTCGGGCACCAGCGGCGTCGGGAGATGATCGAGCGTCTCCTCGTACTCGAGGTCGGCGCCATCCGCACCGTCGCCCGCCTCCCACCCCTCGAGCAACTCCAGCAGCGTGGCCTGAAGCTCGTCGCCCGCGAGGCGCCGCGACCGGTTCGGTCCCGATTGCGCATGACTGGCGAGCTTGGTGAGCAATTGCACCAGCGCTGGAGAGAGCGCGCGATGCGCGGCGCGGGAGGAGGCCAGTAGGAGTTCGAGCGCGAGGGGCCCCGAGCCAAGGCGAACCAGATCCCGAGCGAACGCGTAGTCGACCGAGGCATCCGCCGCCCCAACGAACAGCCGCTCCAGCGTCGCGGGGCGGAGCGCTCCCAGAAGCCCCACTAATCGGCGCCGCAGGGCGGCCGACCCGGGCGCGCTCCGCTCGGCGCACGCGGCGGCCGCCGCCTTCAGGGTCGCGATGACTCGAGAGTCGCGCTCCGGATCGGGGGAGGCCGCGTCATACACCAGCGCCAGGGCCGACGGATCGGGAGTTGCCTCGGGGTCCTCGGCGCGTCCAGCGGCGCCTCCCATCGCGCCGCTCAGCCGGGCCCACACGGCATCCGCGCCCGCCACCGGGTCCGCATCGAGACCGTCCGGATCCCGCTCATCGAACGCGAGGCGATCGTAGTCGAGCGGCTCCACCTCGACGTGCGGCGAGGAAAAGCGCGCCAGCTCGGCGTGTTCGCTGGTGAGGGTCTGCAGCAGCGTCAGCAGCTCGGGGCGATCCACTCCGCGCACCAAGCGTACCCGGCCGATGTTCCTGCGGAAGAGCCGGGCGGCCAGATCGCGGAACAGGAGGTGGTCGGGATCCGTCGCGGCGTCCCCCAGAAAAAGCTGGTTCGGCCCTGCGGCAAACTCCGCCGCCGGCTGTTCCGCCAGCACCGGTTCGAGGCGCCGCATCACCTGGTCTACCGCACGATCGAGTGTGGGGTGGCCCCCCGGATAGATCTGGGCGCGTTGACACGCCGCGGAGAGCGCCGTCAGAAAATCGGCGTACTCGCGGGCCAGCCGCGGCGAGGGCGACAATGTCGGGTCCAGTTGCATCCGACGTCCGGGGTTATCGGGACGCCGGCGCCTGCGGAAGCGGGAGCGGCGGCCCGGATGCAAGAACCGGCACAATGACGAACTTCGTGCCATCGAACCAGAACACTGCATTTTGGAAGAATCGGGCCGCGAGCTTGCGGGCCTCCTCCAGAGGTACGGGAACCGCCCAACCCGGCTCCAGATGCCGTCCATCGGTGGAGCCGCCATGGGCCGGGCGGGCGCCGGGGTGGTGTTGCTTCACGACGGCGCTAAGGACCGCGCCGAGGCGGCGGTTGGCCCGTTCTCCCAGCGGATAACCCAGCGGATTGCAGGCGGTGACGACGGCGAAGGGACCACCGAGACCGTCGTGCGCCAAGGCCCGGAGCGCCTCAGGGGCGACCGGTAGGCGGAGGTCGATGGCAAGATCGGCCTCGGGGAACTGCAGAATGGTGTCGGGGTACGGCCCCCACGCGGCGTGCACCGGCGCTACATGTTGCCGATCATCGCCTCCGCGAACTCGCTGGTTTTCAGGAGCGTCGCGCCCTCCATGAGACGATGAAAATCGTAGGTGACGCGCTTTTGAGCGATGGTGCGGTCGAGTCCGCGGATGACCCGGTCGGCCGCCTCGCCCCAGCCCAAGTAACGAAGCATCATCTCCCCCGAAAGGATGACCGAACCGGGGTTGACCTTGTCCTGGCCTGCGTACTTGGGCGCGGTGCCGTGGGTGGCTTCGAAGATCGCGTGGCCGGTGAGGTAGTTGATGTTCGCGCCGGGCGCGATGCCGATGCCCCCCACCTGCGCCGCCAGGGCATCGGAGATGTAATCGCCGTTGAGATTGAGGGTGGCGATGACGGCGTACTCCGCCGGCCGCAGAAGAATTTGCTGCAGGAAGGCGTCGGCGATCACGTCCTTGACGACCAGGCCGTCGCGAGTCCTGCACCACGGCCCGCCGTCGATCTCGACCGCGCCATACTCGTCCCGGGCGACCTGGTAGCCCCAATCGCGGAAGGCGCCTTCGGTGAATTTCATGATGTTGCCCTTATGCACCAGCGTCACACTCTTGCGGCCCTGCGCGATGGCGTAGTCGATCGCGGCGCGCACCAATCGTTTGCTGCCCTCTTCGGACACCGGCTTGATTCCGATGGCGCTGGTGTCCGGGAACCGGATCGTCTTCACGCCCATCTTCTGCTGCAGAAAGCTGATGAGGGCGTGGACCCGCTCGGTGCC
>JBGPVQ010000322.1:0-3994 GCA_041491785.1 Gemmatimonadota bacterium
CGTTGAGGACTACGAGACCATTCTTCTCCGGCTGGTGGCCGAGGAGCGCGGGTACGTGCGGACCACGCCGCGGAGCGCGGCGGAACGCTGCCAGGAGGAGCTGGGGTCGTCCAATCCCGATCTGGCTGTGCTCGAGCAAATTGCCGACGCCACCATTCAGTTCACCTCGATGGCAGCGGGAAAGATCGTCGACGACGAACCGGCCGGCGCAACTCCGGCCCCGGCGCCTCCGAAGGCCGAATCACCGAAGGCCGCGCCGGCTCCGGCCCTGCGGCGCACCGCCGAGCTGCCCGCGCCGGCACCCGAGATGGCTCCATCCGCACCCCAGGTGACGGCGGCGGCTGCCGACGACCGCTGCCGGCACTGCCGGAATCCGGTGCCTGGCGGGCGCCAGGTGGTGTTCTGTCCCTGGTGCGGCCAGCGGCTGATCCCCTTCAGCTGTTCGCGTTGCGGCACCGAGCTCGACTCCGACTGGCGGCATTGCATCACCTGCGGCGCCCCGGTCAAGGACCCCTACCATTTCGTCTGATCGCGAGCTCTCCATGGCGGCCCGTCCCGATATCGTATTCCTCTCCGGCGTCCGTACCGGGTTCGGCACCTTCGGCGGAGTCCTCAAGGAGCTGACCGCCACGGATCTGGGCGCCGTGGCCGCGAAGGCCGCGATCGAGCGGGCCGGCATCCCCGCCGGCGAGGTGAACCACGCCGTGGTCGGCAACGCGATGCAGACCTCCGCGGACGGCGCCTACATCGCCCGCCACGTTGCCCTGCGCGCCGGGTGCTCGATCGAGACTCCCGCGCTGACGGTCAATCGCCTCTGTGGCTCCGGATTCGAAGCGATTGTTCAGGGAGCCCAGCAGATCCTTCTCGGAGAATCCCGGGTGGTGCTCGCGGCGGGTACGGAATCGATGAGCCAGTCGCCCCACGTGGTGCGGGGCATCCGCTGGGGCACCAAGCTCGGCGTTGCCCCGGCGCTCGAAGACCTGCTTTGGCAGGGGCTCACCGATGCCCAGTGCGGCTGCCCCATGGGGATCACCGCGGAAAACCTCGCGGTCAAGTACGGGATCACCCGCGGCGAAGTGGACGCCTACTCGCTGCGGAGCCAACAGGCGGCCAAGGCGGCATGGGATAGCGGCTTCTTCAAGGATGAGCTCTGCCCGATCCCGGTTCCCAACCGGAAGAGCAAGCAGACCGAGCCGTGGGCCCAGGACGAACACATGCGGCCGGAGACCACCCTCGAGGGACTCGCCAAGCTCCCGCCGGTATTCCAGAAGGACGGCGTGGTGACCGCCGGCACCGCCAGCGGAATCTCCGACGGCGCCGCCGCGTGCATCGTGGCATCGGCAGAGTTCGCGAAGGAACGGAAGCTCACCCCGATCGGGCGGCTGGTGGCCTGGGGCGTGGCCGGCGTGCCGCCCGAGATCATGGGAATCGGGCCGGCCCCCGCGGCGCGCCAGGCGCTCCAGCGCGCCGGCATGACGCTGGCGCAGATGGATCGCATCGAGGTGAACGAGGCGTTTGCCGCGCAGTACCTCGCGGTGGAAAAGGAGCTGGGGCTCGACCGTGCGATCACCAACGCCGAGGGCGGCGCCGTCGCCATCGGGCACCCGCTGGGCGCCAGCGGCACCCGGATCACGGTGCATCTGCTGCACACGCTTCGGCGGATCAAGAAGCGCTTCGGGTTGGGGAGCGCCTGCATCGGCGGCGGGCAGGGAATTGCCGTGATCGTAGAGGCGTTCTGAGATCGGCGCATGGCTGATCTTCCCGAGCAGCGCATCGATCGCCCCGCGCTCGAGCGGATCATGCAGCGCGCGGCGGAGCTCCAGGCGGCGGAAGCCGACGTGGGTGACGGACTCACCCCGGCCGAGGTCGTTTCGCTCGGCAAGGAGGTCGGCATCCCGGGCCGCTACCTCCAGCAGGCGATGCTGGAGCACGCCACCGACATCGTGGCGCCGGCGGAAGCTGGCCTGGCCGGCCGGGTCATCGGCCCGAGAGAAGTAAGCGCCCACCGGGTGGTGATCGGCGATCCGGAGGACGCGGCCCGCGGGCTCATCGAGTGGTTCGACCGGAACGAGCTACTGGTGGTCCAGCGCCAGCAGGCGGGGCGGGTGACCTTCGAGCCGCTGGGCGGCATGGCGGCGGCGCTCCGCAGGGGCACCGCCGCGCTGGGCTCCGCCAAGCCGAAGTTCATGCTGGCCCGGACCACCCTGGTGAGCGCCACGTTCACGCGGCTCGAATCGGGGTACTGCCACGTGTCGCTCACCGCCGACCTGCGGCAGGCGCGCGGCGCGGTGATGGGGGGAGCGGTGGCCGGGGGCTCGGTCGGCGCCGCGGCGGCCGTCATCCTCGCCACGTTGAGCCCGTTCTGGTTGGTGGCCATCCCGCCGCTCCTGGTGGGCGGGGCCCTGGGCTGGTACGTCCTCAAGCGGTTCCGACCCATCGCCGAACGGGCCCTGCTCGGCCTGGAGCGGGCGCTCGACTACCTGGAGCGCGGCGGGGTCAAGCCGGCGCACCAGATTCCGCCGAGAAGCGGCGGCATTCTCGAAACCCTGGCGGGCGAAATCCGGAAGGCGATCGCCGCGTCCAGTGAAAGGCCCAGACCCAAGTGACTCAGATCAAGACCATCGGCGTGCTCGGCTGCGGGCAGATGGGGAGCGGCATCGCGCAGGTCAGCGCGGTGGCGGGGTTCGCTGTCATCGCCCGCGACCTGCACACCGAACAGATCGCCCAGGGGCGCAGGACGGTCGAGCAGTCGCTCGCCAAACTGGTGGAAAAGGGCAAGCTGGCGGCCCCCGCGCGGGAGGCCGCGCTCGACCGGCTCCGGTTCAGCACCCAGATCGAGGACCTGGCCGGCTGTGACCTGATCATCGAGGCAGTGACCGAAGATCTCGAGCTCAAGAACCGGCAGTGGACCTCGCTGGACGCAATCTGTCCTCCGGCCACCTTCTTCGCCTCGAACACCTCGAGCCTCTCGATCATCGCCATGGCGACGGTCACCGGGCGTCCGGACCGGTTTCTCGGACTCCACTTTTTCAACCCCGTGCCGCTGATGCCGCTGGTCGAGGTGGTCCGCACCGTCAGTACTTCGAGGGAGACGCTGGAAATGGCCAACGCATTCGTGCACCAACTGGGCAAGGAACCGATCGCGGCCAAGGATTCCGCGGGGTTCATCGTCAACCTGCTGCTGATCCCGTTTCTGCTCGACGCGGCCCGCGCGGTGGAGCGGCGGGTGGCGTCGGTGGTGGACATCGACACCGGGATGAAACTGGGCTGCGGCCATCCGATGGGGCCGCTGACGCTGCTCGATTTCGTCGGCCTGGACACCGCGGTCAAGGTGGGAGAGATCCTCTACGAGGAGTTCCGCGAAGCCCGCTACGCGCCGCCACCGCTGCTCAAGCGGATGGTGCTGGCCGGATGGTATGGCAAGAAGAGCGGAAAGGGCTTCTACGACTGGAGCGTCACGCCGCCGGTGCCCACCGAGCTCGGTCTGTGAGGCTGGTGCACCACTTACGCCCCGCGCTGCTCTTTCTCGCCTTCACCGGCTGCCGGGCCACCACGGCCCGCCCCTACTACGAGCCGATTCCCAGCGCCTCGGTGGCCGAGGTCGAGCTCAGCATTCCGGAGGCGACCCGGGCGCTGGCGGAAGCAATGGCCAAAGACAGCATCGCGCTCTCGATCATCAAGGAGCCCGACGGCTTCATCGATTCGGGGTGGCTCGACGGAAAGACCCTCGAGCACACCGGCGCGCGCCCCCTCGGCACCGACGTGGTTCGGGTTCGCGCCTGGATCAACCCCGCGAAGCAGTTCTGGAGTGAGCTGGTGGTGGAGGCCACCTTCCGCGCCATGGCGGATCCTTCGCGCCCGGAGCGGGAGCTCGACCTGCCGCTTCCGGACGATCATCCGCTGCAGCGGCGGCTGGCGGGGGTGATTCGGAGCATGGTCGAGAAATACGGCGACGCCGAAGGGCTCAAGGCGTTGATACAACAAAAGCCGGCCA
>JBGPVQ010000323.1:0-3942 GCA_041491785.1 Gemmatimonadota bacterium
TGGATCTCCTTGAATTTGCTTGCCTTGAGCGTCACCCGGACCGGCATGTCGAATCCGGGCACCACGTCGGTCCAGCGGTAGGAAAGGGTCTTCCCCTCGATCCGGTATTCGAAGACCGGCACCAGGACCGTCCGGAGATACTGGTCGAACACCTTGGTGAGATCGGTACCCGCCCGCTTCGAGATGTACTCCTCGACTTGGGCCCCCATGACGGTCTGGTGCCAGAAGGATTCGTTGAGCCCCCGCAGGATCCCCCGCCACTTCTTGTCCTTGCCGACGATCTGCCGAATGGTGTGCAGCATCTCCCCGCCCTTGGGATACATGTCGCCGGAGCCCTGATCGTTGACGCCATAGGCGGCGACGATCGGCCGGTCGTTGCGGATCCCGCGGCGGTTCCCGATGATGTACTGGGCGCCGGCGTCCCTTCCGAACAGGCACTCGGTGTAGAGGCCCTCGGCGTAATTCGCGAAACTCTCGTGCACCCACATGTCGGCGTTGTCTTTGGAGGTGATGTTGTTGCCGAACCACTCGTGGGCGCTCTCGTGGACGATGATGAAGTCCCACTTGAGGCCGAGGCCCGTGCCTGAGGATTCCCGCTTGCGGTAGCCGTTGGCGTAGAGGTTACCATACGCCACGGCGCTCTGATGCTCCATGCCGGTGTTGGAGACTTCCACCAGCTTGTAGCCGTCTTCGTACCAGGGATACGGACCGAACCAGTCCTCGAAGCAGGCGAGCATGGATCGGGCCTGAGGGAACTGGCGATGGGCCGCCTCCAGATGATAGGTCAGCGGCCAGAAGTCCAGGGTGAGTTTGCCCCGCTTCCCCTTGAACACCTCGCTGTAGTGCTGGTAGCTCCCGGCGGCAACGGCAATCGCGTAGTTGTTGATCGGATTCACCACGAACCACTCGTAGGTCGTGGTGCCGTCGGGGTTCCGGGTCGTGCTGCGCAGCCGCCCGTTCGAAACATCCATCATCGGATCGGGCAGGGTGAGCGCCACCCGCTGGCTGTCGGGCTCGTCCGCCTGAGTGTCCTTGTTGGGCCACCAGACGCTGGCGCCCATGCCCTGGTCGGTGGTCACCACCCACGGCCGGCCCAGGCTGTCCGTCGTCCAGGTAAAGCCCCCCTGCCAGGGCGGCCGCTTGGCCGGCTGCGGCTGCCCGTGGTAATAGACTGTGATCGCCTTCTCCGAGCCGGTGGGCTGCGGGGCGGTGAGCGTCGCGAAAAACGCGTTCCCCTCGCGCCGGAACGCCACCGCCTGCCCATCCTGCACCATGCTGTCGACCTCGAGCGGCACCATGAGGTCGATTTGCATCTCCTGCGCCGGCTCGACAACCCGGTAGGTGATGCCGTTGAACCCCCGGATGCTGCTGTCGGCTGGACTGATGGCGACATGCAGATCGTAGAACGTCACGTCCCACCAGGCCCGTCCCGGGGTCGTGAAGGAGCCCCGGAGGGTATCGGCACGGGTAAAGCTGCGCGGGGGCGACTGGGCCTGGAGAGCGCCGCCGCACAGGAGTAGCGCGAGTGCTGTCTTCATGCGACTAACTTGCGGCCGGCCCGTCTCGCTGTCCATCGTTCACCACCACCAACCGGCTGCTACCCGATGAAGCGACTCCTCACCGTCCTCGGCCTCGGTCTCCTGCTGCTCCTCGGCGTCATGATCGTCCGGACCCTGCGGATGGCGCCCCCGGCGGAATCGGCCGCGACGGACGGCGGCCCGACGATCTCAATTGACACGGCGGCGGTAGCCCGGCACTTGGCGGGGGCCGTCAGGTTCCCGACCGTGTCCCTGGCCTCGGGTGGCCCGATCGATACCGCGGTCTTCATCGGACTGCACCGGTATCTCGAGACCACCTTCCCGCTGGTCCATTCCACCCTGACGCGCGAGCCGGTCGCGGGCTTGAGCCTCCTGTACACCTGGCCGGGAACCGACCCGAAGCTGCCGCCTCTCGTTCTGATGGGCCACCTGGACGTGGTGCCGGTGCCCACCCCCAATTTGCCGCAGTGGATCCACCCGCCCTTCTCCGGTGACATCGCGGAGGGCTTCGTCTGGGGTCGCGGCACGCTCGACGACAAGACCACCGTCCTCTCGATTTTGGAAGCCGTCGAAGGGCTGATCGGGGCGGGATTCAAGCCGGCCCGGACCATCTATCTCACCTTCGGCCATGACGAAGAGGTCGGGGGCCGATACGGCGCCCGGGCAATCGTGGTGAAACTGGTGGCGCAGGGTGTCAAACCCGCTCTGGTGCTCGACGAGGGCGGCTTCATGGCCACCGGCGTGATGCCCGGCCTGAACCGGCGCGCGGCGCTGGTCGGCATCGCGGAGAAGGGCTACATCAGTCTTCGACTCACGGCCCTGGCCGATGGGGGGCACTCCTCGATGCCGGGTGGCCGGACCGCGATCGGCGCCTTGAGCCGCGCCATCGCGAAGCTGGAGGCGAATCCGTTCCCCGGGAAGCTCGATGGGCCGACCCGGGGCATGGTCCTGGCGATGGCACCCTACCTGCCCTTCACCAAGCGGATGCTGTTCGCCAACCTCTGGCTCACCGCACCGCTGGTCCGTCGCGTACTCGGAGACAATCCGCTGGGCGCGGCTCTCCTCCACACGACCACCGCGCCGACCATGTTGTCGGCCGGCATCAAGGACAACGTGCTCCCTCCCGAAGCGCAGGCCGTCGTCAATTTCCGGATCCGTCCGGGGGAAACGGTCGCGTCGGTCATGGAGCGGGTCAATCAGGTGGTCGCAGATTCCCAGATCAAGGTCGGTCCGATCGACAGTGTCGGAGTGGACCCCTCGCCGGTATCGGACGTGTCGTCAGCTGCCTACGGGATGCTGGCCGGGACGATTCGTGCCATGCTGCCGGGAGAGACCCCGCCGGTGATTCCCTATCTTGTCATGGGCGGCACCGATGCGAAGTACTGGGGCCCCCACTCCGACCGGGCCTTCCGATTCCTTCCGATTCCGCTGGGCGAGGGTGACCGCGAAAGAATTCACGGGGTGAACGAGCGGGTTTCCGTAGCCGACTACGTCACCGCGGTCGGGTTCTTTACCCGGCTGATTCGCGGCAGCAACAAGCTCTGACCCGGGCGGCAGACTACTTCCTGAACAGGTAGCTCAATTTCACGAAGTACGCGTCACGCTCCCGGGACAGGCCCCTGAACCGGAACGGCTGCTGCTCCCGGAGGGTACCGCCGTACCCCACGTAAATGACCGTCCCCGGGGTCGGGAGATAGGAGAACAACCACTCCAGCTGAAAGGTGTTGTCGGAGAAGCCCACCGCGCGGACCAGGGTCCCGCCCGGCGCCGGAACGAGCAGCGGATCGTTGCTGCGGGACTCGTCCCGCAGATCGTCCTGAAACTGCGCCGTGTACTGTCCCACGGCCCGCAGAAACATCGAGCGGGTCAGTTGGTACTCCACCTTCACCCGCGGAATCCGCCCCTGCCCCACCGTGCTGCCGTCGGTGCGCCGGTGGTAGTACTGCCAGATATAGCTGCCATCCACCCGGAGGCGGTCGGTCGGCCGCCACTGGGCCACGACGTTGAGGAGTCCGATGTTGGCGCTCGCCCACTCGTAGAAGTTCTCGTCCCGTCCCCAGATCCAGAGCACCGAGAGGGACCAGTGGCGGAACTGCGGGGTGTCGAAGCTCAGCACGTAGTCCAGATTGGGGAGACTCGGCGTTCCGGTGAAGGGAATCGTGTCGATGGTGGCGCCGCGGTGGCGCTCGATGGCGTACCCGGCGTAGAACGACGGATCGAAGCCGAACGACTCGATCAGCACCGAAGCGCCGGCGTGCCACCCGCCCCGCAGCTGCACGTTGGTGTTGAAGTGGAGCTTCTGTTCCAGCGCTCCCCGCCCGGCGAAGAAACCGTGGTATTCCCAGGTGCCGTCGACCAGCACGTCGAGGCTGGCGCGCTCCAACGGGCTCTTCTCCCCGCCGAA
>JBGPVQ010000324.1:0-3900 GCA_041491785.1 Gemmatimonadota bacterium
CTGCACAGCTCGACGCCGCCGTAGCAAAGCGAGTCAGGGAGGCGAGCAGTCCCAGCGCGGTGGCTCCCTGCCTCCCTGACTCCCTCGAAGTTACGCCGCCGGCTTGTCACCCCGAATCGTACTCCGCACCCGATCCGCGGTCGACGGGCTGATGACCCTGAGGACCAGGTAGATGATGAAGCCCCAGAAGGCCAGCCAGAGCAGCGTCATGAAGATGCTGATCGCGAAGCCGAACAGGCCGCCCAAGAGCTTCAGCGCGAGCAACGCCACGATCGCGAAGCCAGCAAACCCGACCACGTTCCGGATCATGGTATCCTTCCTTCAGTTAGTACCGGATTGAGCCTGCTGCCACCCGGCAGCAATGTACCGTACGGACGACGTTTCAAAAAGTTTCGTCGAGGCCCAAGTGACGGCAGCTCCTGACGTTGTCATCGTCGGCGGGGGGGTCGTTGGGACGGCTTGCGCCCGGCAGCTGGCGCTCGCCGGGAGACGGGTGCGCCTGGTCGAATACCCCGAAGTGGGCGAGGCATGGCGCGCTTCCGCCGGTCTGCTCGCCCCCCAGATCGAAGTTCCCAACGACAGCGTGATCTTCCAGCTTGGCATCGCGGGCAGGGAGTTCTATCACGACCACGCCGGACCGCTCAAGGAGTCGACCGGGATCGAACTGGGCCTTTGGGAGGGAGGGATCCTCCAGGCGGCCACGACCGAGGAGGAGGTGGAGCGACTCAAGGAGCGAGTGGCCTGGCAACGCCAGCATGGTCATCACTGCGAGTGGCTCGACCCCGAGGAAGTCCGTCAGGAGTGGCCCTGGCTCGGGAGCACTCGCGGCTGTTTCGTTGCACCGCGCGATGGCTGCCTCGATCCGGTCCGCCTGGTCGAGGCGCTGCGAGCGGACGCCGTGCGGCTGGGGGTCCAAATCACCGCCGACAGAATCACCGCCCTCACCCGATCGGGCGACCGGGTCACCGGCGTCCAAGGCCGGGAATGGCATCCCGCGGATCAGATCGTGCTTGCCGCTGGAGCGTGGACCGGCCGGATTGCCAATCTTCCGCGGCCAGTCTCGGTGGAGCCGGTGCGCGGTCAGTTGGTGGCCTATCCCTGGCCCGGCACGGCGCCCCCAACGATCGTGTTCGGACACGGCAGCTACGTCCTCCCGCGTGGCGCGCTGGGCATCGCCGGCTCCACCATGGAACATGCGGGGTTCGCCGCGGACGTGACCGAGGCCGGCCTGGATTCGATCCGGGCGCGGGTGGAGCTGCTCGTGCCGGACCTCGCCGGGGTAAAGGTGCTGCGGGCCTGGGCCGGCCTCCGCCCGGGAACCCCCGACGGGCTTCCGATCGTGGGGCCGGAACCGAATCTCGCCGGGCTCTGGTATGCCACCGGACACGGGCGGAACGGGATCCTGCTCGCCGGGATTACCGGGGTGATCATCGCCCAGCAAATGTCGGGCGAATCGGCGATGGACGAGGCGGAAGTACTTCGGCCGGAACGCTTCTGGAGCTGGGAGGAAGGCAACGCAAGGGAGTCGCCGGGAGTTCCTCAGGAGTAGTACGTCCCAACATCCAATCTCATCGATGCGGCGCAGCCCGCCGGCCGTGCCAGGGTGGACGGCTCTCTTGGACGGGGCTAGTATGCTCGGTCGGGCGGGCGGAACTCACGCGCCCCGCTCGACCCCGTGGGAACCCGCCCGACCCGGAGCCATGCCCGCCCTGCCACTTTCCGCCGATGCCGAAGAGATCGCGGGTTCCGCCACCACGGTGGCCGGCTCGTAGGTGGCGGCGCGCCCACGCGGTGCCCTGACTCTCGCGGCCCTCCTCCTGGCGGGGGCCGCGTTGCCGTTTCGGGCCCCGGCGCAGAGCAGGGCGGCGGTGGAGCGGGAGCACCAGGAGTTCACCGAGTGGATCGTGAGCTCCCCGCTCTCGCCGCGGCGAGCCGTGGTCGTCCGGCCGATCGGGCCGGGGCTCTCCCTGGGGCCCGACGACGCCGACATCCCGCTCGTCGGCGTCGCGGCGGCCCGGCTCACCGACCGCGACGGCCGGATTACCCTGCAATCCGGTGAAGCAGTCACCGGCCTCGCCCGGGGACGGCCGCATACCCTCGGGCGCTGGCGGCTGCTGGTGAGTGGTGTCCCGGGTCGGGCGAGCGTCACGGTGTTCGCCGACGAGGCGCGCGCCGGCAAGCCGCCGATCTGGTTTCCCTATGATGCCAAGGCGGCGTTCACGGTGACCCTCAGGGCACCCGCGGCGCCGGGCACGGTGCGTGTCCTGGCCCCGGACGGGGTGGAGGTGGAGGCCACCGAGTCCGGCGTCGTTTCGATCCTGGTGGGCGGAGCCCCGCGAACCCTGACAGTCCGGCGGCTCCCCGGCGCCTTCGACGAGGAGTCGGAGTTGGAGATCTACTTTCGTGACGGCACGTCGGGCCGAACCACCTACCCCGCTGGACGTTTCGTCGCCCTGATTCCCACGGGCGGCGGGCGGTATTTGCTCGATTTCAACCGCGCCCGCAATCCGTTCTGCGGGTACAACACCGTCTTCCCCTGCCCGGCGCCATGGAAAGGCAACGCCATCCCCTTCCCGATCGGGGCCGGCGAGCGGTACCGGGGCGGAGGGCTCGAAGCTCCCGTACATTAGACAAATGCGCCGCCTGGTTCCGCTTCTAGTCCTGCTGGCCGCTCGGCCGGAGCCCCCCGCCCTGCCGGCGCCGCTCGCCGGCCGGTGGCGCGCGGTGCTCGACCTCGCTGGCGGCGCACTGCCGTTCGAACTCGATCTTGGGCGCGAAGCCGGCCGTCTGGTGGCGAAGATCTGCAACGGACCGCACTGCAGCGACCGCGCCGAGGTTCTGGTTACCGGCAAGACGGTGGTGTTCGATATCGCCGACTACGCGGCTACGATCACCGCGGAGCAGAAGGGCGACTCGCTGACCGGCAGCTACCACAATGTGGGGCGCAACGGACCGCGATCCATTCCGTTCCGTGCCACCAGGGGTCAGTGGCCCCGGAGCGTCACCGCCGGGGCGCTGGAAGGCAGTTGGGACGCCTGGTTCATTACCGACCAGCGCAGGAGCCCACGCGTCCTCCAGTTCCACAAGGGACTCCAGGGACTCGAGGCGGCGGTCCTTTCCAACACCGGTGATCTCGGACTCTTCTGGGGGCGCGCCATAGGAGATTCGGTCTTCACGGCACGGTTCGACGGCGTCTCGGTGTATATCCTGGCCGGACGCCTCGACGGTGACACGCTCCGCGGAGTGTTTCATGCCGGCCTGCGGACCCAGACGCCGTTCGTCGCGGTCCGCAGCAGCGGCGCGCCCCATCTCGCGTCACCTACCGCACTCACATCCGCCGATACCCTCACCCCTTTTCACTTCGCCTTCGGGGATTTAGACGGACGGACCGTCACGCAGGATGATCCCCGCATTCGCGGCAAGGTCGTGCTGGTGGACATCTTCGGAAGCTGGTGCGTCACCTGTCACGAGGCCACGCCGGATCTCCTCGAGCTCTATCGGACATACCACCCGCGCGGGGTCGAGTTCCTGGGGCTGGGCTACGAGGTGACCGGAGACACCACCGTGGACAATCCGCAGATTCGCCGGTTCCGGGACAAGTTCGGGATTCCTTGGCCGCTGCTGCACGCCGGGATCAGCGTGGTCGAGGAAACCGCGGCTAGCCTGCCCCAGCTGCGCGGATTCACCGCCTATCCGACGACGCTTTTTCTGGGGCGCGACGGGCGGATCCGCCAGGTCTATGCGGGCTTCCGCGGACCCGCCACCGGGGCGCAGCATGACAAACAGCTGGCGGACTATCGCGGGCTGCTCGACGCGTTGCTCCTCGAGCGCTAATGCCGGGCTTCCTTGCCAAAGACCGGCTGATCGCCGGACCCGGATTCAATCGTTGGCTCATTCCCC
>JBGPVQ010000325.1:0-3898 GCA_041491785.1 Gemmatimonadota bacterium
GACATTGGTATCACTCCTCGGGGGTCAGAACCCCACAGCACTCGCATGCGTCACGTGCACGTCGACGAGCGCGTCCAACAGACCGACCCGCTCGCGCCAGAGCCGGAGCGCCGACTGCTGGCGCACCCTCTGGTCCATCAAATCCACCATCTGCAACTGATGATCGACCTGCGCCAGCCGGTTCTCGAGTGACGCCGCCACCACCGCGGTCCGCCCGTCGGTCATCCGCTGGTCGGGATTGTAGGCCTCGATCGCGCCCTCCAGCTGCCGGGAACGGGCGATGATGTCGTTGAGCTCCTGCTGCTCGGCGAGCTGCGTGCTTGAAGGCGCCCCGGGAGACCGGAGCCTGGGCGCCAATACCACGGCAAGCGCCACCGACGCGGCGAGCACCAGGCCCGCCAGCGACACCGTCACGAGCCGCTTGCGCCACCGCTCCGCCCGCGCCCGCTCCCGAACCTCGGCGAACCGGTTCCGCGCTGGCTGGAGCGTCGGCAGCGCCCGCAGCCGGGCCACCCGCTGATCCAGCCGCTCCAGTTCGGCGCCGCAGAGCTCGCACGCCGCGGCGTGATCCCGCCACCCCTGCACCCCGGGCTCGAGCCCGGGCTCCCGCAGGACCAGCAGCTGCTCCATGGTCAAATGGGTCATGCCGGCACCTCCTCACCCAGCCAGCGGCGGAGCCGCGTGTGGGCCCGCGCCAGCTGCGACTTCGAAAAACTCACCGTCTTCTCCATCATTCCCGCAATTTCTTCGTGGGTATACCCCTCGACATCGTGCAGCCACACCACCGCGCGGGAAGTGTGGGAGAGCCGCTCCAGCGCCGCCTCCAGATCCATCCGGAGGGCGGTGTCCTCCCGGCGTAGCGGAAGCACGTCGTCCTGCAGCTCGTCGGTTTCCCGGTACTTGTTCCGCCGAAGCCGCATCAACGCCTTGCTCGAGGCGATGGTCCGGACCCAGCCCCAGAGGCTTCCGTCTCCGCGATAGCGCGCGATGCTCCGGAACACTTCGAGGAAGGTTTCCTGCAGCACGTCTTCGGCGTCTTCGGTAGTGCGGCAGATCCGGCGCGCCAGATTGAAGACCGGCGCCTCGAAGGCACGGTAGAGCGCCTCCTGCGCCGCCGGATCCCCCGCTTTCAGTCGCGGGAGCACCGCATCGGCATCCGCCAGCCGGTAGGCATCCATGACGAGGGTCCTGGTCAGCACGACTCTAAAGATGCAGAGGAAGCGGAGATAGTCGCAGACAAGAGGGCGAGATCCCGCCCCGATCGGGATATATTGATTACGACATGATAATATACAATGGCCGCCCCAACTGAACCGCTAGATTTCCTTCATGCCCGGCTCCGCACCCCAACTCTGGCTCCACCACCTCGCCGATGAGGCGGACGCCGCCTTCCTCTACCGCGAGCTCGCCGGCGCCGAGCCCGACGCCGACCGCGCGAAGATCTACCGGAAGCTCGCGGAGGTCGAGGACCGCCATGTGGCGGCGTGGCGGCGGCTGCTGGCGGAGCAGGGGTACGAGGTCGGGGTGCCCAGGCCCAGCGTGCGGGCCCGCGGGATGGCCTGGCTCGGCCGTCGAATGGGGCCCAAGACCTTGCTGCCCATGCTGCTCGAGGAGGAGGGGCGCGAGGTCAAGAGCTACCTCGATCTCTATCGGGACTCCCCCGAGGGTCCCACCGGCCCGACCGCCCTTCTCCTGGCCAACGAGTCGAAGCAGCACGCCGAGCACATCGCCAGGCTGATCGGGCCTGGCACCGGGGGGGAACCGTGGCACAAGACCGGGGCCGGCGGCTTCCTGCGCAACGTGGTCTACGGCTTCAACGACGGCCTCACCGCCAACTTCGGGCTGGTGGCGGGCATGGTCGGCGCTCAGACGGCAATGGGCGGAGTGACCCATAGCGTCGTCGTCGCCGGATTCGCGGGAATGGTGGCCGACGCGCTTTCGATGGGCTCCTCGGGCTACCTCGCGGCGAAGAGCGAGCGGGAGGTGTTCGAGCACGAGATCGCGATGGAGCGGGAGGAAATCCGGCTGATGCCGGAGCTCGAGCGCGAGGAGCTCTCGCTCATTTACCAGGCCAAGGGAATCCCCGCCGATCAGGCTGGACAGCTCGCGACCGCCGTCATGGCCGATCCGGAAAAAGCGCTGGACGAGAAGGTGCGCGAGGAGCTCAAAATCGGCGCCGCCACCAGCACGCCGATGCGGGAGGGGTGGGTGACCGGCGTGGCGACGGCGTTCGGCGCCTTCATTCCGGTAGCCCCGCTGCTCTTCAGCACCAGCCAGTGGGCGATCTGGACCTCGTTCGCCGTGGCGATGCTCTCCCACTTCGGGGTAGGGGCGGCGCGGAGCTTCTTTACCGGCCGCGGCGCGTTCAAGAGCGGGCTCGACATGTTCGTTGTGGGCCTGGGCGTCGCGTTGGTGGGGTACTTCGTGGGTGATTGGGTGGTGAAGGTCCTGTGACCGTCGAAGCGGCTCCGCGGCTGATGCCCAGCAACGATCTCCTCGCGCTCGCCCGCCGCCTCGAGCTGACCGACGCGCTCGCCGGTGTGGAGTACGCCGCCACGCTCCGGCAGACCGGGCTCTTTCCGGAAGCCACCTCGCTCGCCGTCGGGGGGGGCTACGCCACCTTTGCGGGAACCGACTCGCCGATCAGCCAGGCGTTCGGGCTCGGGCTCCACGGTCCGCTGCCGGCGGCGGACCTCGACCGGCTGGAGCG
Organism: Gemmatimonadota bacterium; assembly: GCA_041491785.1. Classification (GTDB taxonomy): domain Bacteria; phylum Gemmatimonadota; class Gemmatimonadetes; order Gemmatimonadales; family GWC2-71-9; genus JABFSM01. Next base: position 2,711 of record JBGPVQ010000325.1, read on the forward strand.
TTTCTTCCTCGATCGGGGGGCGCCCGCGGTGGTCGAGCTCGCCGCGCCGGCCGACCGCTCGCTTGCGCCGGCTCTGCTGGCGCGCGGGTTTGCGGTAACCGAGAAGAGCCAGGTGCTGGTACGCCGGCTGGCGGAGCCGATCCCGTCGCCGCCGGTTCCGACCGGCGTGGTGATCCGGCGCGCCGAGCCGGACGAGATCCCCGAGCTGTCGCGGACGGTGTTGGCGGGGTTCTTCGACAGCTCCCCCGCCCCAGCGGGGTTCGCCGAGGTGATGGAGGCACTCTACCGGATGCCGACGGCGTCGCCCTTCGTGGCGCTGCGCGACGGCGGGCTGGTGGGCGGCGGAGTTCTCATGATGCACCGGCGGGTGGCCTCGTTGGGCGGCGCCGCGACCCTCCCCGCCGCGCGGGGGCTCGGCATTCAACGCGCCCTGATTGCGGCGCGGCTCGTGCTGGCCCGGGAAAGCTCCTGCGATACCGCCATGGTGGCCACGCTGCCCGACACCGCCTCCTACCGGAACGCGGTTCGGGTGGGATTTGCCGTGGCCTACGGGAGGGAGAAGTACACCAAGAACTCCTAGGGCCTCCGCTCGTACACCACCCGCCACACCCTGCCCCGCTGATCGTCCGTGACATACAGAGCGCCATCGGGCCCCTGGGCCAGACCGACCGGCCGGTGCGCGGCACCGCCGGGGTCCAGTGTGCCATCGGCAAAGTTGTCGGCGAAGGTCTCGTATTCCGGCCCGAAGGCGCCGTTCATTCGCGGAACGAAGACCACCTTGTACCCTGCCTGCGGCATCGGGGCACGGTTCCAGGACCCGTGAAAGGCGATGAAGCCGCCGCCGCGATAGTGCGCGGGGAACATCGCTCCGGTATAGAAGAGGAGTCCGTCGGGTCCCCAGTGTCCGGGGAATCCGATCACCGGCGGTCTCGCGGCGGCGCAGCGTCCCACCGTCTTCCCATCCCCACCGTACTCGGGAGCCAGCACCTTCTTTCCAAGCGTGTTGTCGTGGAAGCAGTAGGGCCACCCGAAATCGCTGCCCTGCTGCACCGCTACAAACTCTTCCGAGGGCTGCTCCGCGCTCTGCTGGGCGGTGTAGAGCTGGGGCCAGATCTGGACCAGACCGTCGCGGCCGTGCGAGACGGCGTAGAGCCGCCGGCCCGCCGAATCCCACGCCAGACCCACACC
>JBGPVQ010000326.1:0-3886 GCA_041491785.1 Gemmatimonadota bacterium
ATCGCCGCTGAGCCCCGCCGGAACGATCGACCTCCATATGCATTCAACCGCCTCGGACGGGCTCCTCCGGCCCGCCGAAGTGGTGCGCCGCGCCGCCGGACTCGGGCTCGCAGCCATCGCCCTCACCGATCACGATACCCTCAACGGAGTCCTCGAGGCGGCGGCCGAAGGGGACCGCCTGGGCGTCCGGGTGGTCGGGGGGTGCGAGTTCTCCGCCCTCGCCCCCTGGGGCGAGATGCACCTCCTGGGGTACTTCCTGCCGCCCAAGCACATCGCGCTCGAGGCCTTTCTCAAACGCTGCCGGGACGACCGGGTCCGCCGCGGCCGCGCGATGGTCGAAGGCCTCCAGGCCTGGGGAGTGGACGTCTCGTTCGACGATCTCGCCGCGGAGGCGGGTGGCGCCGCGATTGGGCGTCCCCACCTGGCCCGCGTGCTGGTGCGACTCGGCAAGGTGGCTACCGTCGAGGACGCCTTTCACCAGTGGCTGGGGCGGGGGCGTCCCGCGTACGTCGAAAAGACCCTCCCGACCTTCCGGGAGGTCGCGGAGCTGGTGCACTCGGTCGGGGGGATCGTGTCGGCGGCCCATCTCAAGGAGCGCGGCACCCGCCCGGTGCTTACCGCATTCAAGGAGGAGGGACTCGACGCGGTGGAGACCCGGCATCCCGGGCACAACGGGGAGGCGCGCGCGCGCATCACCGCACTGGCCGAAGCGCTCGGTCTGCTCCGCACCGGCGGCAGCGACTGGCACGGCGAGGACGACGCTGAAGGGACTCATGCCTTGCTCGGGTCGCAGGAGGTGCCCCTCGAATGGCTGGAAGCCATCGATCGGCTTCGGTTGGAGCGCCGATCGGATCGATGAGCGCCTCGGCGGCTCCCCTGCGGGATGTGGCCGTCATCGGCGGCGGGTGCTACGGCACCTTCTACGCCGGCCAGCTCGACAGCGCGTGCCGCAAAGGGGGCCTGGCGGTCCGGCGGGTCCTGGTGGTGGATCGAGATCCGGAGTGCCGCGCCGCCCGGGAGCTCGCGCCCGACGCGGCTCGGGAAATCGTGACCTCGGAGTGGAGCCCGTTCCTCCGCCGCTTCCTCGAGGCACCGGCTCCGGCACCGGGGGCCCCCGACGATGCGGTGGTTCCCTCCCCATTGATGCCCCACCTCATGGCGACCTGGCTCCTGGACGTCGCGCGGGAGAGCTGGCCCGGACGAGACGTCGCCCTCGCGCCACCCGAGGAGCCCCTCGGGACGCCCTACGACGTGCTGGGCCCGGACCGCACCCGCTATGTGTCGTTCGCCGACTGGATTTGTCCCACCCATTGCATCGAGCCGCTCAGCTGCCCGATGATCCGCGCTCCGCGCACCTGGGACATGGGCGATGCCCTGGCCGAGTACGTCGCCCGGTTGTCCGTCCGGCACCCGACGGCGGGCCCCGCGCTCTTCACCACCCGGCATCACGCCTTCGGTGTCGGCATGTTCGGCGCGGCGGAAATCCGGCGGAGTCGGGCGCGGGTCCTGGAGGCGGGGAACTCCGGGGGCCCGATGGACGTTGTGGTGGGGACGGTGTCCGCCTGCCATGGAGCAATGAGCATCCTGCGGATGGGGCCCCGGACATCCTGACCAGACCGCGCTCTCTTATATTCCGGCGATCATGACCGACCATCCCGAACACCGTTTCGACGTGATCATCGTCGGCGGTGGCCCGGCCGGCCTTTGCGCCGCGATGTACGCCGGACGCGGCATGCTCAAGGCCGTCCTGCTGGAGCGGGGCCTTCCCGGCGGCGAGCTCCTCAACACCGAGAAGATTGAGGACTATCCGGGGTTTACCAGCATTCTGGGGCCCGATCTGGCCGCGAAGATGACCGAGCACGCTCAGGCGTTCGGCGCGGACATTCGCATGGAGAATGTGGAGGGCATCCACCGCCTCCCCACCGGCAGCTTCCGGGTGTGGACCAGCTCGGGGGCCAGTTTCTTTGCGCCCGCGGTGATTCTCACCGCCGGGGGCACTCCCACCAAGCTGGGTGTCCCCGGGGAGCTCGAGTACGCCGGAAAGGGTGTGTCCTATTGCGCGGTTTGCGACGGCGCGTTTTTCAAGGGAGAGACCATCGCCGTGGTCGGCGGAGGTGATGCGGCGGTGGAAGAAGCCGACTACCTGACCCGCTACGCCAAGAAGGTCTACATCATTCACCGCCGGGAGGAGTTCCGGGCTTCGAAGCTGGTGCAGGAGCGGGCGCTGTCCAACCCCAAGATCGAGGTGATCTGGAACAGCCGAGTCGTCGAGATGGCGGGCGACGTCCAGGGCCTCAAGCACCTGGAGCTCGAGAACGTGGTGACCGGCGCCAAGTCGCAGCTGGCGGCCACCGGCTGCTTCGTCTTTGTCGGCTTCCAGCCGAACAGCGGCCTGGTGCAGGAGCACGTGGAGCACGATGCGGCGGGGTATCTCATCACCGACGAGCGGATGATGACCTCCATCCCGGGGCTCTTTGCGGCGGGGGACCTCCGCGTCCAGCTCACCCGCCAGGTCACCACCGCCGTGGGGGACGCGACGACCGCGGCGATCGCCGTCGAGAAGTACCTGACCGAGCGCAGCACGAGGGCGGCGGGCAAAGAATCGGCAGCTTGAGCATGCTGGAAGTCGTTCCCATTCCCAACGGGCAGTTCGCCGAGAACTGTTACCTCCTCTGGGACCCATCCGCTCCCGAAACCGTCATCGTCGACCCCGGTGAGGAGCCGGAGCGGTTCCTGGCGGCCGCGGCGGCGCGGGATCGGGTGATCAGCGCCATCTGGCTCACCCACGCTCACCTCGACCACATCCAGGGTGTGGGTGACGTGCGCGCCGCGACCGGTGCCCCCGTCTACCTGCACCCCGCCGATCGGGAGTTGTACCAGAGTCTGCCCCAGCAGGGCCTCTGGTTCGGACAGCGGCTCCCGGCACCGCCGGCGCCCGACCACTGGCTTGCCCATGGCCAGCGGCTGCCGCTCGGGCGGGTCGAGTTCGAGGTGCGGCACACTCCGGGGCATTCGCCCGGCCACGTCTGTTTCGTCGGACCCGGCACCGTGCTGGCCGGAGACGTGCTGTTCGAGGGCTCAATCGGCCGGAGCGACCTGCCCGGGGGGGACTTCGAGACCCTGTTGGCGAGCATCCGGCGCGAGCTGCTGACCCTTCCCGACGATACCGTGGTCCATCCCGGCCATGGCCCCGCGACGACCATTGGGCGCGAACGGCGCTCCAACCCCTTCCTCATCGAGGCGGAGGGGCAATCCCGACCAGCATGACCGTTCGCTGATGGGCCCGCGCGACGCCGTGGGGCACGTCCGCCGGGGCCCAGACCAGCGTGCCGGCCTCCGCATCCTGCGTTTCACCCCCCACGGTAATGCTCGCCTTCCCCGAGAGGATCAGGTAGAATTTGTCCGCGCCGGGGTGGCTGTGGATCGCCTGCGACTGGCCCGGCTCGAAGCAGTTGAGTCCGACGAAAAGTGCGGCTCCGCGCACCAAGTCAAGCTTCGTGGCTTTGGCGCTCCCGAATTCGGCGAGCTGGGCCGGGACGAAGAAGTGTCGGGGCATGGAGGCAGCTCCCCTTGTCTGTTCACTGTTGACCGCTGACCGCCAATGACCTTCCGGACTGAAAAAGACCCCCTCGGCGAGAAACCGGTCCCCGTCGACGCGCTGTACGGCATTCAGACCTTGCGCGCGGTGGAGAACTTCCCCATCTCGGGCCTCCGACCGCTCCCCGTCTTCGTGGACGCGGTGGTCTGGATCAAGAAGGCCGCAGCGCTCACCCACCGGCAAACCGGACGCTTGGAGCCGCGACTCGCCGACGCCATCATCCGGGCGGCCGACGAGATCCTCGGCGGCCAGCACCGCGACCAGTTCGTGGTCGACGTCTACCAGGCC
>JBGPVQ010000327.1:0-3875 GCA_041491785.1 Gemmatimonadota bacterium
CGGCGGTTGGGGTTCGACGATGCGGCGCAGGACCGCTTGCGGCGGGGCGGCCTGTTGCACGACATCGGGAAGATCGGCGTCCCCGCGGCCATTCTCAACAAGCCCGGCCCCTTGACCGCGCCGGAGCGCGCCCTCATCGAAGCGCACCCGGTGGTCGGCGCGAAGATCATTTCGCCCATCGCCGCGTTCCAGGAGCTGGTCCCGCTGGTACTCCACCACCACGAGCTGCTGGACGGGTCCGGGTATCCGGACGGCCTGGCCGGCGCCGAGATCCCGGAAATCGTTCGAGTGCTCACGGTGGCCGACATCTATGACGCGCTGGTCTCCGATCGCCCCTACCGAGCGGGGTTCTCCTCCGCCGAGGCGTTCGCCATCCTGCGGGACGGCGCCGGTCGAAGATTCGACGCGCGTGCGGTAAGCGCCCTGGAGGATGCAGTCCGGGAGGGCTGGTGCGCCATGCCGATCGCCGGGCCGGTCGGGGAGCCTTCGGACCCAGTGCCGCACTTGCTCGGCGAACATGACGCTCTTACCCACGAGGAGATCCTCGCATGACCGGCCCCTCACGTTCGGGAGACCCGCTGCCGTCGCAACCGATGGCGCAGGCAACCACCCGGCAACCCACTGGCTCAGTGGGGGATGGCAACCTTGCGGAGCCGATGAAGCTCGACGTGTTCCTCCATGGAATCGCGACGATCTACGACTTGCCCGCGAAAGAGGTGGCGCCCACCGAACCGCCGCCCAAGAAGGCCAACAAGCGTCGTGCCCTGCACTTCCAGCGCGGGCTGGTGGCCACCCTGGCCCTCTCGCTGATCGCGCTGTTCGCGGTCAGTATGAGCCGCACGGAGCTGCAGGGAGTGCTTCCCTCTCCGCTCTATGGAGAATGGAAAACGACGGCGGCGCGCTATCGCGATCGGGCGTTCTTGATTACCGCGCGCGACGTCACCTTCCGTACCGGCCCGAGCGCGGACGCGCTGAGCGTCCACAAGATCCGGCACGTCGATCGCACCCGGGGGGGCGGGGACACCACCTATTTCTCGGTCGAATATGAGGAGGAGGCGGGACTGGTGACCTGGAAGTTTGCCTACGTCGAGTCCCCGAAGCCCACCATTCGCTTCGTGAATCAGAAGAATCTGGTGTGGACCCCGAGCCCCGGATCGGCTCCCGCGGCCCGCTGATTCACTCCCACTCGATGGTTGCGGGGGGCTTCGAGCTCACGTCGTACACCACTCGATTCACCCCCTTCACCTCGTTGGCGATCCGGTTCGAGATCCGCGCCAGCACCTCGACCGGGAAGGGATACCAATCCGCGGTCATCCCGTCCCGGCTGGTTACCGCCCGGAGCGCCACCGCCTGGTCGTAGGTACGGAAGTCTCCCTGCACGCCCACCGAGCGGATAGGGAGCAGCACCGCGAAGGCCTGCCAGATTTCGTCGTACAGCCCCGCCGCGCGAATTTCCTCGATGTAGATCGCGTCCACCTGCCGGAGGGTATCGAGCATCGGCCTGGTGACATCCCCGAGAATGCGGATTGCCAAGCCGGGCCCGGGGAACGGATGCCGCCCCACCATCTCTTCCGGGAGGCCCAGCTCCCGCCCGACCTGACGCACCTCGTCTTTGAACAGCTCGCGGAGTGGTTCGATCAGCTTGAACGGCAACCGCTCCGGAAGCCCGCCGACGTTGTGGTGGGTCTTGATGGTGACCGAGGGCCCTCCCCTGGGCGAGACCGACTCGATCACGTCGGGGTAGAGGGTGCCCTGCACCAGGAACCCGATATCCCCACCAACCAGTTTGGCCTCGGCCTCAAACACCTCGATGAACTCGTTCCCGATGATCTTCCGCTTCTGCTCGGGGTCGCTCACGCCGGCCAGCCGGCCTAGGAACCGCGCGCCCGCATCCACCACGCGGAGATCGATGCCGAGGTGGCGCCGGAAGGTCTGTTCGACCTGATCCCGCTCGTGCAGCCGGAGCAGCCCGTGATCGACGAAGATGCACGTCAGCCGGTTCCCCACTGCCCGATGCACCAGCGCCGCCGCTACCGCGGAATCGACTCCGCCGGAAAGGCCACAGATGATTCGGGCGGTCGGGCCGGTCTGTTCCCTGATTCGGGCAACTTCCGCTTCGATGAAGTGGCCCGCGGTCCAATCCGGCGTGCAGCCGCAGATATCGAACAGGAAATTCGCGATGACCTCCGCGCCCCGCGCGGTATGGGCCACCTCGGGATGGAACTGCACCGCGAAGATCGGCTTCGATTCATGCTCGATCCCCGCCACCGGTGAATTCGCGCTCGACGCGGTGCACCGGTAACCGGGCGGCGGCGCGTCGACGTGGTCGCCGTGGCTCATCCAGACCTGGGTCTCCTCACCCGGCGTGAAGCCGCGGAACAGCTTTCCGCCGGCCACCCTCACCATTGCGCGGCCGTATTCCTTGCGGCTGCCGCTCACCACCCGACCCCCGGCGAGGTGGGCGATGAGCTGCATGCCGTAGCAGAGTCCCAGCACCGGCACACCGAGGTCGAGCAACTCCTTCGGGGCCAGGGGAGCGCCGTCGTCATAGACCGAGTTGGGGCCGCCCGAGAGGATGATTCCCCGGGGCTTCCAGGCCCGGATCCAGTCGAGCGAACGGTCCGACCGGTGGATCTCGGAATACACATGCGCCTCCCGCACCCGGCGGGCAATGAGCTGGGTGAACTGGGAGCCGTAGTCGAGGATCAGGATACCGTCGTGATGCGTCACGCGCCGCTCCCTTGGAGAATCATTGCGCCGGGCTGGAGCCCTCGAAACACTCGGCCACTTCCCCGCGGACCAGATCGTCGAGCGTTTCGCGGGGGCGTGCCACCGCCCAGCGACCACGGTCCACCAGAATCTCCGGCGGGCGGGGCCGGGCATTGTAGGTCGAGCCCATCACGAACCCGTACGCCCCCGCGCCGAGAATCGCCAGGACATCGCCCGGTTCCACCTCGGGCAGCGGTCGCTGGAGGGCAAGGAAGTCGCCGCTTTCGCAAATCGGGCCGACCACATCCACCGGCCGGATCGGGCGGCCCCGGTCGCGGGCGACCACCACCTCGTGGTGCGCGTGGTAGTGGCTCGGCCGCACCAGATCGTTCATGCCCGCGTCCACCACCACGAAGTCGGTTCCGCCGGCGTGCTTCCGATAGAGCACCGTGGCGAGTAGCGCCCCCGCGCTGCCGACCAGGTAGCGACCCGGCTCCACCTGCGCCGCGAGTCCGAGCGGCCCCACGATGGGACGGATGGCTTCGGCCAGGGTACCCGGTTCCAGCGGCGATTCATCGTTATACCGGATGCCCAGCCCGCCGCCGATGTCGATCGAGCGCAGGGTGGTGATTCCGGCGGCGCGGATCCCGGCCACCAGGTCGGCGAGCTGCCGCGCGCCGTTGACGTCGGGCCCGGGGTCGAGGATCTGGCTCCCTACGTGCATCGCAATCCCGGTCAGCTCGAATCGCGGGTGCCCGGCGATCCGGCGTGCCATCTCGACCACCTGGTCGGCGGGGATTCCGAACTTGGCCGCTGCGGTGCCAGTGGTGATGTAGGGATGGGTGTGCACGGTGACGTCGGGATTCACCCGGATGCCGACCCGCACCCGCCTCGGCGCCGTCTCGGCGACCCGCCCCAGCGCCTCCAGCTCCTCGAGCGACTCGATGTTGATCTGGCCGATACCGGTGTGGCTGGCTTCGGTGAGCTCGTCCGCGGTCTTCCCCACTCCGCTGAAGACGATGCGCTCCGGATCGAATCCCGCGGCCAGGGCGCGCCGCAGCTCGCCGACGGAAACGATGTCGCATCCGGCCCCGAGGTCCCGGAGCACCCGCAGCACCGCCAGGCAGCCGTTGGCCTTGACCGCGTACTGGATCTGATGCGGCAAC
>JBGPVQ010000328.1:0-3854 GCA_041491785.1 Gemmatimonadota bacterium
TCGGTCGCGAGTGTCCAACTATCATCCCGACCCGATTCCCCCCCCGGAGGCTCTTCCCGATGCCCAACCGTAACCAGTTGATGCGTTGCATCTTCGCCGCGTTCGCCGTAACCATGCTGGCCACCACCCCGGGGGCCGCCCAGCGCCGTTCCGACGACCGGGGCTGGAGGTTCGAGTGCTCTCGCTGGCGGGGCGATGACGACGGCGAGCGGGTCTGCAGCATTTCCGAAACGACCATCCCCGCTCCCGGGGGCACTCTGAACGTCGACGGCCGCGTGAACGGCGGCGTGAACGTGGTCGGCTCGACTCGGCATGACGTTCTGGTGCGCGCGATGGTCGAGGCCCATGCGCGTTCCGAGGAACGCGCCGCCCAGATCGCGAAGGCGGTGACGATCCACACCGAGGGCGGGCGGATTTACGCCGAAGGCCCCGACACCCAGCGTCGCGAATGGTGGTCAGTTAGCTTCGAGATCGACGTACCGGCGCGGAGCGATCTCGATCTGCGCGCGCACAACGGCGGGCTCTCGGTCTCCGGGGTGAGCGGTACCATCCGGCTGGAAACGCTCAACGGCGGCATCCACCTCGATCAGGTCGGCGGCGATGTGGTGGCCGAGACTACCAACGGCGGCCTCCACGTGGACCTCGATGGCGAGCGCTGGAACGGCAAGGGCCTCGACGCGACGACGACGAACGGCGGGGTCCACCTAAACGTCCCGAGGGATTACAACGCCCACCTCGAGGCCGGCACGGTCAACGGCGGTGTCGACATCGATTTCCCGGTCACGGTGCAGGGAAAGATCGGGCGGCGGATCACCACCGATCTGGGCAAGGGCGGTCCGACGATTCGGTTGATTACGACCAACGGCGGGGTGGATATTCGGAGGGGCTAGGGACTGACCCCTAGCTGCTCTTCCGTTCCGCCCACCAAGTTCCGGCCACCCGGTAACCGCTGGTGCCGATGACCGACACGAAGGTGCCCTCGAAACGATTGCCGCTGAGCCGACCCTGGAAAGTGGTGACCACCCGCTCGTGGGTATCGGGGTCCTCGTAAGGATCGAGGCGGCCGGTCACTTCGCCGTCGCCGCACTGGACGAAGGAAATGGTGAGGACCCGGGGCATCCGGCGGAGTGGGTCGGGGGCCGGCGCATTGACCCGGGCCTCCGGGAGGTCGGCCGTTGCTGGGACCATCACCACATCGCCGAAGGCCGAGTCGGTGCCGGCCTTGAGCCGGAAGACGATGCTCCCCGACCGGCCGGTCTCCCTGCTCATATAGGTTCCGTCCCACTCACCCGCCAGGATCCGGGTGTCGCCCGCGACCGGCACCGGGGATCCCGGGGAGGCGCAGGCGGCCGTGAGCCCCAGCGCCCAGGCCGAAATCCCTCCCGCCCAGTGATTTCTCACCTCGAACCTCCCTCGATTGCCGGGGGCACGAGCGCACCCCGGTCGTGAATGTGGGCGGCGCCGTCTGAAGAACCCTTGAAGCAACCCGGAAGTCCTCTTCCCGGCACTTGCAACGATTCTTCCGCGGCCCGCGTCATAACCTAAGAACCTTAGGTTAGATCCCAGCCGTCCCGGGAGCGCTCATGACCCCGCCCGACCTCGACCTTCTCCGTGGCACGCTCGACCTCCTCCTCCTCAAGACCTTGAGCTGGGGCCCCATGCATGGCCTCGGCGTGGTCCGCTGGATCGAGCAGACCACCCGCCAGCGGCTGCAAATCGAGGAAGGGGCGCTTTATCCGGCGCTACACCGGCTGGAGGAGCGCGGGTGGCTCGAGGCGGTGTGGGGGTATACCGAGAAGGGGCGGCGGGCCAAGTACTACCAGCTCACTGCGGTGGGCCGGCGGCAGCTCGCCGCCGAGGTGAGCAAGTGGTCCCGATACAGCGAGGCGGTGCGGTTGGTGCTCAACGCGGAGGGGGTCCGATGACCGATCGGTGGGCTGGGTTGCGGCGGGTCTTCCGGCTCCCCCTGCGGCGCCGGGACGTGAAGGGGGATGTTTCCGCCGAGTTGCAGTTTCACCTGGAGGAACGGATCGAAGAGCTCATGGTGGAGGGACTCTCCCGCCCGGAGGCGGAGCGGGAAGCGCGAGAGCGCTTCGGCGATCTTCCGGGCGTCGGAGCGGAGGTGGAACGAATCGACCGGAGAATGGTACGGCGGCGCGGCTTGGGCGAATCGTTGGACGCGGTGGGGCGAGACGTGCGGTTCGGCCTGCGCGCGTTGCGAAAGAGCCCCGGGTTCACCGCGGTCGCGGTGCTCACGCTCGCGCTGGGGATCGGTGCCAACACCGCGATCTTCAGCGCGGTGAACGGTGTGCTGCTCCGGCCCCTGGAGGTGCCCGGTCTCGATCGGCTGTTCGTGATCCAGCAGAACGCGCCGGGCCTCAAGCTGTTCGGGGGGCAGGTTTCTCCGCCGGAAATCGAGGATATCGCCCGCCACACCGAATTGTTCGAGGCAGTCGGAGGGGCCTCGGGTGCCAGCTTCAACCTGACCGGTTCGGGCGAACCCTCCCGGGTCAGTGGGGTGCAGACGATGGGCCGCTTCTTCGATGCGTTCGGAGTGCGCCCGGCGCTGGGCCGATTCTACCGGCCGGACGATTCCGAGAACGGCAACGATCGCCTGGCGGTGCTCACCGATGGATTCTGGCGTGCCTGGGCAGGCGCCGACCCGGGGGTGATCGGCCGATCGATCGAGCTCAACGGCCAGACCTACCAGATCATCGGGGTGCTCCCGGCGAGTTTCCAATATCGCCGGTCGAGCCAGGTCTACGTGCCGCTCCGGATTACTCCCAGCGTCCGCGAGCGGCGGGGCACCTGGAGCACCACCGCAATCGCCCGGCTCCGCCCCGGCGTGTCGCAGGAACAGCTGGCCGCCGGACTGGGCCGGATCACGCGCGAGTGGCAGGCGGATCCGCAGAAGGCCTCTCCGCCCGAGATGGGCATCTACCTCTCGGGCCCATCGCTGGTGGCGGTATTGGCGGGAGAGCTGCAGCCGCTGATCAAGCTCCTTATGGTGGCGGTGGCGCTGGTGCTGCTGATCGCGTGCGCCAACGTGGCCAACCTCCAGCTGGTGCGGGCGGCGAGCCGGGAAAAGGAGCTGGCGGTCCGCGCTGCCATGGGATCCGGCACCTGGCCCATCATCCGACAGCTGCTGGTCGAGAGCACGCTGGTGGCCGGAGTGGGCGGGGGGCTGGGGCTCGCGCTGGGCGCCCTGGCGATCAAGGCGCTCGCCCGCATGACCACGACCACCCTGCCCGTCCTGCATGACCTGCGTCTCGATGCACCGGTGCTCGGGTTCACCGCGGCCGTCACCCTGCTCTCGGCGGGGCTCTTCGGGATTGCTCCGGCGTTCCGAGCCGCCCGGACTGATCTCCACGGGGTGTTGCGCGATGCGACGCGCGGGTCCTCCGCCGGCTCGGGCCGGAACCGGGTGCTGCGGCTGAGCGTGGCTTCCCAGGTGGCGCTCTCCCTGATGCTGTTGCTCGGAGCCGGACTCTTGATCCGGAGCCTGGCGCGGCTGCTCGGCACCGATCCCGGATTCAAGGCGTCACACGTCATCACCTTTCAGGTCACGCTGCCAGCGGCCGTGTTCCAGCAGGGCCCCCAGAAAACGCTGTTTTTCGACCGGCTCAGCGCCCGCCTCGCGGCCATGCCGGGCATCGAGGCGGTCGGGGCGATCAGCGATCTGCCCTTCGCCCCCGGCCGGAACAGCAGCCCGTTCACCATCGCCGGAAAACCGGCCGGGCGGGGAGAGCCGGAGCGTCATGCCGACATGCGCTTCGTCGAGGCCGATTACTTCAAGGCCATCGGGATCCCGGTTACCCGAGGCCGGTCGTTCACGCCGCAGGACCGAAAGGACA
>JBGPVQ010000329.1:0-3828 GCA_041491785.1 Gemmatimonadota bacterium
CCGGTCTGCAGCGGCTCCTTGACCGGCTGCCGCACGATGATGCCGGGAGCGATCATCTCCACCGGCCGGCGCCCCTCCGCCTTGATCGGACCGCGGCCGTCGACCGGCTGGCCCAGCGCGTCCACCACCCGCCCCAGCATTGCCCGGCCCGTCGGCACTTGCAGAAGGCGCCCGGTGCAACGCACCTCGTCGCCTTCCTTGAGCTTGAGGTAGTCGCCCATGATCGCGGCGCCCACGTTATCCTGCTCGAGATTGAGCACCAGCCCGGTAATCGTCTCCCCCGTCTCCGAGGAGGTGAACTCGAGCATTTCGCCGGCCAGGGCCGCCTTGAGTCCGTAGATCCGGGCAACCCCGTCCCGCACCTCCAGCGTGGTGCCGACGTCGGCGGTATCGGCCTGACCGAGGTTCGCCGCCTCGATTTCCTTGAGGAGGATGTCCTTCAGTTCACCGGGGCGGAGGACCGAATCAGTCGCCATGGATCAGGGCCTGAAGATCACGTGAAAATGGGTCGGATTTGACTTTGTGAAAATTATCACAATCCCCCAAGCCGGGCAAGAGGTCGGCGTCGGCCCCGGATGCCTCACCCCCGGCTCCGGGCCCCACCCCGAACGAAGCGCCCCAACAGCTCCCGCTCCGACAATTGCCGGGCCTGGTCGAGGCGGACTCCGGCGATCCGGCGCACCACCGAGCGTAGGTGGCTCGGCGTGGAGAATCCCAGGAGCTGGGCGACCTGAGGGAGCCGATATCCGGGATTGCCCAACAAGGAGAGTGCGGCGGAGACGGTGAGCAGATCCGCGACCCGCTTGAGGTTGGGTGCGCCTCCCGCGCCGAACTGGCGCGACAGGTGCTCGCGGGAGAGCCCGAGCGTCCGGGCCAGGAGGCCGGTGCGTACCGGACGTCCCGACGCGCTCAGGAGGGCCTCCCACGCTTTCCGCTGCACCGGCTCGCTGAGCCGGAGTAGCCTCGGCGCCTCGGCCAGGGCGCGGCGCCGCCGGGAAGAGACCGATTGCCGCATGACGAGGTCGCCGACCACCGGGTCGTCGACCCCCTCGATTGCCACCGCGGCCACGTCGAGCCGCTGCCAGGCGGCCAACAGCTCGGCGTCGTCGGAGCGAAAGACCCCGTAGACCACTACCGGAATACTCGGATATTGGGACCGGAGTCCGTTCAGGTCGAGCCGGCGCGCGGCCCCGGAACCCAGGACGATCGCTTCGAGGAGACGGAGCTCGACGGCGCGCTGCAGGCCTCCGGGCGAGCGGCAGGCCACCAGGGGGGCGAAGCCATGCGGCAGGGAGCGGCGCAGCGCGCCCAGCGCGGTCCGGCTGTCGAGCAGGGCGGCGACGGCCGGCATCGCCTCACGAGGGGGCGATGGGCTTCGGTGCCGCATGCGGGCGACCGGCGCCGACCGCAACCAGCGCCCGCGCCATATCGCCACCGCGACGGAGCACTCCGCGGGCGTTCTCGTAACTCAGGTCGTTGAGGGCTCCCTCGAGGCTGCACCACTGACACGCGGTGATGCCCTCGTCCTTCTGGGGAATCGGCTCGCCGGTCGAGGATTCGAACAAGAAGAAGTGGCAGAATTTGTGGATGAACCGCCCCCGGAAGCGGAAGTGCCAATCGATAATCCGGATGGGTCCGTGGAGCCGGAGGTCGGCGAGGCCGGTTTCCTCCGCCGTTTCCCGGTGCGCGGCATCCGCCGGGGACTCGCCATCCTCGAGGTGGCCCTTGGGAAACCCCCAGTTGTCGTAGGAGTCCCGGATCAGGAGAAAGCGCACCTCCCCGGCCGTGTCCCGGCGAAAGACGATGCCGCCCGCCGACACCTCGCGTTCGGGCCTTCGCTTAGCCACGGCCGGATCCGTTGCACGGCGCCATCAGAACACCGAGAACCGGAAGTACCGGCGGGGATTGGCCTGGATGTCGGCCAGCAGCTGCCGCAGCTGCTGGACCGTCTGGGTTGCCTCGTGGTACAAGGCAGAGTCACTGGCGAGCAGCGAGAGGGTGCCCCGACCGGACTGCACCTTGGTGAGCAGCGAGTCGCTCGCTTCGAGAATGCGGACCAGGCTCCGCCGGTGCTCCTTCACGTCGCCGACCAGCTCCTGCATGTCCGCGGTCATCTGCCGGAGCGCCTGGCTGGTCTGGCGGGTGGAGCTCAGCAGATCCTGCAGCTGCCCGTTCATGGTGGCCGAATCCACCCGCCCCAGCACCGTGTTGAACCGGTGGGATGCGACGCCGACTTCGTTCGAGGTCCGGGTGAGATTACCCGAGAGTGTGCTGAAGTTGTCGCTCTCGCTGTTGGCCAGCCGGGTCAGCCGGACGACGGTGGCACGCAAGTCCTTGAGGCTCTGCTTCACGTCGCCGACGGCGTTGGAGTCGAGGGCGCCCTCGATCCGGTTGGTGATCACCCCGATGTCGCCGGCGATGCGGCTGGCCTGGAGCGTGATTTCGCCGATGTCGGGGAGCGTGGTGCCGGGCCAGACGTCGCCCCCGACCGCCTGGGCCTCCGCAAGTTGCGACTGGACCTCGCGGTCGGAGGAGGCGTCCTCGATCGGGAGGATGTTCACCCGCCACTCGCCGAAGAGGGTGGCCGGCGCGGCGATCGCGGTGGGTTTGGCGGGAAGCTTGAGGTCGGGCTTCAGGCGGAAATCGACCTCGACCCAGTCGTCCTTGACGACCCGGATAGTGGCGACCCGCCCGACCTTCACCCCGCGGAGGGTGACGTTCGCCCCGGGGCCCAGGCCACCCACCGAGCGAAATCGCGCGGTGCGCACCACGTCCTGGCGGCCGATGTGGATGCGGCCGAGGCCGATGGCGCCGATCACCACCAGGATCGCGGCGCCGAACACGGTCAGGCCCACCGCGTATTCGTTGGAGCGCTTCACCGGTGTCCTCCGCCGCCCGCAGGGGGGCGTCCCTCGATGAAGCCCCGCACGAGTGGGTCGGTCGTCTCCTGGATCTCGCGCACGGTGCCGACCTGGCGGATCCGGCCTTCGTCGAGGAAGGCCACCCGGTCAGCAACCGCAAAGGCGCTGCGGAGATCGTGGGTCACGACGACGCTGGTGGCCCCGAGCTCCTGCCGGGCGCGCACCATCAGGTCATCCATCGCTGCCGTGGTCACCGGATCGAGGCCGGTGGTCGGCTCATCGTACAGAATGTAGCGTGGCCGGAGCGCGATCGCCCGCGCGATCCCGACCCGCTTCCGCATCCCACCGGAGAGCTCCGCCGGATAGCGTTCTTCCGCCCCGGGCAGCTCCACCAGACGCAGGCTTTCGGCCACTCGCGCGGCGATGGTCTCAGGATCGAGCCCTTGGCGCCGGAGACCCAGGGCGAGATTTTCGCGGATGGTGAGGGAGTCGAACAGGGCGGCGAACTGGAAGACGTAGCCGATCCGGCCGCGGAGCTGCATGAGCTCGTCGTAGGGCAGCTGATCCACCACCGCGTCGTCCACCACTACGTGGCCGGCATCGGGTTCGATGAGACCGACGATGTGCTTGAGCGCGACGCTCTTCCCCGAGCCGGAGTGCCCCATGAGCACCGTCGTCTCCCCTTCGGGCACCTGGAGCGAGAAGCCGTCGAGGACCACCCGGTCCCCGAAGCGCTTGCAGACGCCCTCGAACGCGATCACAGGAGCACCAGCGCCCAGAAGGCGTCCAAAACCAGAATGGCCTGGCAGCCGAGCACCACCGCGCGGGTGGTCGAGCGCCCCACCCCCTCGGCACCACCCCGGGTGTTGAGCCCCTGGAAACATCCCATCGTGGCGACCGCGGTGCCGAAGCTGGCACTCTTGACCAGACCGAACCAGATGTCCTTGAACTTGTAGAACTGCTGCGC
>JBGPVQ010000330.1:0-3824 GCA_041491785.1 Gemmatimonadota bacterium
GGCGCGCGGATCGCGGCGGGCGCGAGGGTAGTCATGCGGCGGCTCCAGGTGACGAAGACGGCTCCCAAAGATAGTTCCAACGCTCGGCTGAGACTTGGTATCCGAACGGAAGGATGAATCCCCGGAGCCCGTCCGGCCGTACTCTGATTCGAAATCTCTTTCCGGGAGCGTATCGCAATGATCGGCCCATTGTCGTTCCTCACCGTCGCCGTCCTATACGGGGTTCCCCACCCGGCCCGGATCGACGACTTCCACTGGCGCGGAGTTCTGGCCGCCGGGAAAACCATCGAAATCGTCGGGGTCAACGGCTCCATCGACGCATCCGGGAGCGGCGCACGCGAGGTCGATGTCACCGCGGTCAAGAAGGGCCGCAAGAGCGACCCCGAGCTGGTGGAAATCAAGGTGGTGGAGCACGCCGACGGCGTCACCATTTGCGCCGTCTACCCCCCCGCCCGCCGCGGCGAGGAGAACGAATGCCGGGCCGGCGGCAAAGGTCGCAACAATACCCGCGACAACGACGTCCAGGTCACCTGGACCGTCAAAGTGCCTCAGGGAGTGCGATTCTTCGGGCGCACGGTCAACGGCGAGGTGGTCGCCCGCGGACTGACCGCCGAGAGCGATGCCCGCACCGTCAACGGCAACATCACCCTCGAGACGACCGAGTGGGGAAGTGCGACCACGGTGAACGGATCGATCACTGCCCGCCTGGGCCGCACCGATTGGCGGGGCGACGCCGAGTTCGAAACCGTGAACGGCGGAATCACTCTGGATCTACCCGCCACGGCCAGCCTGGAGGTGGACGCCTCGACCGTCAACGGCTCGATGAGCACCGATTTTCCGTTGACCATTCGGGGCAAATGGGGCCCCCGGCGGATGACCGGGACCATCGGCGGCGGCGGCCGAACGCTGAGCCTGAGCACCGTCAACGGGAGCCTGCAGCTCCGACGCGCGCCCTGAGCGGCAATCCAGTTAGCTTCCCCGCGCGCCGGGCCCCTGGGTCCGGCGCGCGTCGTGTCTCGAGCCGGGAGCCGCACTGTGGAACTGGAGGCGTTCACCTCGGCCTGGGCGGAGGCGTGGGGCCAGGCGCTGAATAGCAGCGAGGCCTACCGGACCGCCGCCGCCACCTGGGAGGGCGCCGTGGCATTGCTGCTCGATGATGGCGATCCGCCGGGACGCAGGGCGGTGCTGCTGGACCTCTGGCATGGTGCCTGCACCCGCGCCGAGGCGGCGGATCCCGACGATCTCACGAAGGCGGCGTTTGTTTTCGCCGGACCCACCACCGCGTGGAAGCAGGTGCTGCTGGGGGGAACTTCTCCGGCCCTGGCGCTCCTGACCGGGCGGATCCGGCTCACCCAGGGAGACCTCCATGCGTTGCTCCCCTTCGCGTCAGCCGCCCGGGAGCTCCTGGCGCTGGCTGGCAGCATTCCCGCCCGCTTCTCCGAGGGTTGATCCGACGTCAATCCGGACGCATACTTAGGCGGCTCGTGGCCGGACAATCTCCGGCACCTCCAAAGGGCCGTGTCAGCTGCACATGAATGAAACGTAGGTGACCGTGTCGAAATCACACGGGGGCCCGAGGAGCAAGAGCCAATTCCTTGTCTCGTAACGTGTTCCGAACCAGGCCGGGTGGGCATGCTCCGTGCCTTAGCGCTGAGGAGTGGTTCGCCGGCACCGGTCGGGCGCATCGCTTCGATCTTCACCCTCGCGAGGGATCGCTCACGATGACAATCCCAACTCCCCGCAGTCTCGCTCGCCGCCCGCTGCTCGCTCTCGGGCTCCTGCTCGGATCGGCAGGTTCCCTGGCGGCCCAAGGCATCGTGTCGGGCAGGGTCACCGATAAGGCCAACGGAAGTGCGCTGGTGGGAGCCCGGGTCGTCGTGCTCGGCACCTCCCTCACCGCCTCGACCAACGCGGACGGCCGGTATCGGATTACCGGTGTGCCGGGGGGAGAGCATCAAGTGCGAGCCTCGCAGATTGCGTACGCCTCGATCACCAAGACAATTACCGCCACCGACCAGGGCGCCACGACGCTGGACTTCGCCCTGGTGTTGACGCCCTACTCCCTGGACGAAGTGGTGGTCACCGCCACCGGAGACCAGGCCAAGCGCGAGGTCGGCAACGCAGTTTCGACCGTGGAAGTAGCGGATCTGGTGCGGAACACGCCGGTGGCGAACATGAACGACCTGCTGGTCGCGAAAGCGCCCGGCGTCTCGGTATTGCCGGGAAACCTCACCGGTTCCGGCGCCAGGGTCCGCATCCGCGGCGCCAGTTCGCTGTCGCTGTCCAACAACCCGATCTACGTGGTCGACGGCATCCGGGTCAACAGTGACGTCAACTCGTCCGCCATCGGCATCGGCGGAACCAATCCAAGCCGGGTCAACGATCTCAACCCGGAAGACATCGAATCGATCGACATCGTGAAGGGTCCGTCGGCCTCCACCCTCTATGGCACCGACGCCGCCAACGGCGTCATCGTCATCAAGACGAAGAAGGGCCGCGCGGGAAAGCCCATCTGGAACGCGTGGATGGAGGCCGGCGCGGTCACCGACCGGAACACCTACCCGACCAACTACAGGGGGTGGTCCATTGCACCGAAGACCGGTGGATCGGCGCCGTCCGCTCCGAACAACGTGACCCAGTGCCTACTGTCGGATGTGGTGGCGCACACCTGCGTGCAGGACAGCGTCAGCTCCTTCAATCCCTGGGCCGACAATCAAGCCAGCCCCCTCCACACCGGGGCGCGGCAGTCCTACGGCTTGCAGGTGAGCGGCGGGACCGACGCCATTCGCTATTACGTGTCGGGCGACTGGGAGGACGAGGTGGGCGTGCTGCACATGCCCGACATCTTCCAGCAGCGGCTGCTGGCGCTCCGGAACATCGGCCAAGTGTCCTACGCGCAGCAGAACCCCAACGCGCTCCGGAAAACCAACGTCCGCGCCAATCTTGCCGTCAATCTGAGCGAGAAGGCGGACGTCCAGATCAATACCGGCTTCCTCACCAGCACCCAACGGCTTCCCCAGACCGACAACAACACCACCGGCCTGGGCTCGAACCTGTACGGCGGCCCCGGATTCAAGCACAACATCGTGAACCCGCCGGGCGCGCCGGCTGCCTTCCTCCGTGACAACTACGGGTATCAGCGCTACACCCCGGACGAGTTCTTCTCGGAGACGGTCACTCAGGACATCAACCGGACGATCTCGAGCGGCACGTTCAACTACCGCCCAACCCACTGGCTGGCGCTCCGGGGGGTCGGTGGCGTGGACTTCATCAGCCGCGACGATGGCGACCTCTGCCGCCGGGATGAGTGCACCTACTTCGGCACCTCCAAGGCCGGCTTCCGTACCGACGCCCGGGCGACCTTCTGGGACTACACCGGCGACGTCAACAGTACCGCCTCCTACCACCTGGGTCGTGATCTCGGCGCCAAGACGATCGTCGGGGCGCAGTACGTGAAGGAGAAGTTCTCCAGGAACTCGGCGCAGGCCAGTGACCTGACCCCCGGAGGAGTGACGATAAACAGCGGCGCCAATCTGAGCGCCGACGAGACCACCACGCTGACCGCCACGCTCGGGTTCTTCGCTGAGCAGTCCCTCGGCTACAAGGACCGACTGTTCTTCACCGCTGCGGTTCGGTCCGACAAGAACAGCGCCTTCGGAGCGAATTTCCAGAGAGTGTATTACCCGAAGGCGTCGATCTCCTACGTGCTCTCGGACGAGCCGTTCTTCCCCAAGAGCAACGTGCTGACCAGCTTCCGGTTGAGGGGCGCGTACGGAGCCTCGGGCCGGCAGCCGGGGCCCAACGACGCCACGGCATTCCTGGCA
>JBGPVQ010000331.1:0-3823 GCA_041491785.1 Gemmatimonadota bacterium
GGTCGTCGGGGCCCCGAGGGCCGAAACCGAAGCCGGGCACCGTCGGCCCGAAGATCGCCACCACCGGCGTCCCCACCGCCGTGGCCAGGTGGAGCGGCGCCGAATCGTTGGTCACCAGCACCGAGGCCCGCGCGATCAGCGCGGCTGAAGCGCGGAGCGAAACCTCACCGGCGGCCAGATGGACCCGGCCCGGCGCCGCGCTGGCTACGTCGATGCCGACCAGCAGCCGGTCCGCCGGACTGCCCACCACCACCACCGGTCGATCGAGCGCCGCGGCGAGGCCGGGATAGCCCGGCCACCGCTTGCTGCCCCAGATGGACCCCGGCGCCATCGCCACGAATGATCCCGAGACGCCGCGCCCCGCCAGCCACTGGTCGGCCTCCCGGAAATCGGTCTCGGTCAGGCCGAGGCTCACCATCGCGGAAGCACCCGGCGCCGGCTCGGCCAGCGCGAGCAGCCGCTCGGCCTCGTGGCCGGACTCCGGCCGGACGATGCGCCGGGTGTAGCTCCACGCGCCGGGGCTTCCCGCGTAGCCGATCCGCTCCGGAATCCCGGCGAGGCGGACCAGGGCCGCGCTCCGGAGCGATCGGTGCGGCAGGAAGGCCCGTGCGTAGCTTCCCTTCCTGAGACCGGCCGCCAGGCGGAGCAATCCGAGCACTCCCCGGTCCACGCCCCGCTTGTCGTACGCGATGACCCGGCGGACCGCCGGATGGGTCTCGACCAGCGGCCGCGCGGCCGGCGTCGTTACCAGGTCCACCGGCCCGAACCGTTCGGCCAGGAGGGCAAGGAGGCCGGTCGTCAGGATGACGTCGCCCAGGAACGCGGTCTGGATGACGAGCGTGCGGGCTTCGCTCACTCGACCTGCAGCACCGCCAGAAACGCCTCCTGCGGTATCTCCACCGCCCCCACCAGCTTCATCCGCTTCTTCCCCTCTTTCTGCTTCTCGAGCAGCTTCCGCTTCCGGGTCACGTCGCCTCCGTAGCACTTGGCGAGCACATCCTTGCGGAGCGCCGAGATCGTCTCGCGGGCAATGATTTTCTGGCCGATCGCGGCCTGGACGATGACCTGGAACAGCTGGCGGGGAATCAGCTCCTTGAGCTTCTCCGCCACCTTGCGGCCCCACTCGTAGGCCTTGTCGCGGTGGATGATGACGCTGAACGCGTCAATCTGCTCGCCGTTGATGAGCATGTCCAGCTTGACCAGGTCGCTTTCGCGATAGCCGCCCAGCTCGTAGTCCAGCGAGGCGTACCCCCGCGACAGTGACTTGAGTCGGTCGTAGAAATCCAGCACGATTTCGCCCAGGGGAAACTCCCAGTGGAAATCGACCCGGGTGGTGTCGAGATAGTGCATGCCGTGGTACTCCCCGCGCCGCTCCTGGCCCAGCTTCATGATGCCGCCGATGTAGTCGGCCGGGGCCATGATCCGGGCCTTCACGTAGGGCTCCTCGATCCGGTCGATGTTCGCGGGGTCCGGCAGGTGGGAGGGGTTCTCGACGATCTCCATCACCCCGTCGGTACGATAGACGTGGTACTCCACGGTCGGCACCGTGGTGATGAGACTGAGGTCGAATTCACGCTCCAGCCGCTCCTGCACGATCTCCATGTGGAGCAGGCCCAGAAACCCGCAGCGAAACCCGAAGCCGAGCGCGGTCGAGGTCTCTGGCTCGTAGTGGAGCGAGGCATCGTTGAGCTGCAGCCGCTCGAGCGCGTCGCGCAGCGATTCGTACTGATCGGTGGTGGTCGGATAGATGCCCGCGAAGACCATCGGCTTGACGTCGCGGTAGCCGGGCAGGAGCTCGGCCGCCGGGCGGGCGTTGTCGAGGATGGTGTCTCCCGCGCGGGCATCGCGGACCCCCCGGAGGTTCGCCACCAGGTATCCGACCTCGCCCGCGGTGAGCTGTTCGCCCTCCCGCTGGCCGAGCTGGAGGATTCCCACCTCCTCGACATGGTAGGAATCCTCGGGGTGGGAGCCGAACCGGATTTCCATTCCCTTCCGGACCGCGCCATCCACCACTCGAATGCTCGGCACCGCTCCGCGATAACGGTCGAAATGGCAGTCGAACACCAGGGCGCGTAGCGGCCCGGTAATGCTGCCGCCCGGCGGCGGCACCCGCGCGACGATGGCCTCGAGGAGGTCGGGTATGCCGATCCCCTCTTTGGCCGACACGTCGAGAATCTCCTGCCGCTTGGCGCCGATCAGGTCGATGATCTCCTGGGCGCGGCGCTCCGGCTCGGCGCCGGGCAAATCGATCTTGTTGAGGACCGGGATGATCTCCAGCCCGGCGTCCATTGCGAGGAACAGGTTGGACAGCGTCTGGGCCTGAACGCCCTGGGAGGCGTCCACCACGAGGATGGCGCCCTCGCAGGCGGCGAGGGAGCGGGACACCTCATAGGTGAAATCGACGTGGCCCGGGGTGTCGATGAGATTGAGCTCGTAATCGATGCCGTCCCGGGCGGTGTACTGCATCCGGACCGCATTGAGCTTGATGGTGATGCCACGCTCGCGCTCCAGGTCCATGGTGTCGAGCACCTGGTCCCGCATCTGCCGCTTGTCGAGCGTCCCGGTGGCCTCGATGAGGCGGTCCGCAAGGGTGGACTTGCCGTGATCGATATGGGCGACGATACAGAAATTGCGGATCTTCGACTGCGGCATGGGGCAAATATAAGTGACTCGGCACTACATTACTCCGATGGCCCGTTCCTCCCACGGATTCACCGCCCACGATCTGGAAATGCTGCTCGTCACTCTGATCTGGGGCGGCAATTTCAGCGTGAGCAAGTTCGCGATGGGCCGGATCCCGGCCCTCCCGTTCAGCGCCTTTCGATTCGCACTGGCCAGCGTCCTCCTGGTGCTCGTCGCCCGGCGAACCGGGGTCATGCGCCCGCTGCCGAGCCGCACCCGGTGGGGGCTGATCGGCCTCGGCATCGTGGGCAACACCGTGTACCAGTCCGCCTTCATGACCGGGCTCTCCCTCACCAGTGCCACCAATAGCGCGATGATCGTGGCGAGCCTGCCCGTGGTGGTCGCGCTGCTCGGTTCCCTCCTGGGAATCGAGCGAGCCACTTTCGCCACCTGGCTCGGCGTGGCCCTGGGTACCGTGGGGGTCGCCCTGGTGGTGACGGCGCGGGGCATCCAATTCCAGGCCGACAGCCTCCGTGGCGACCTGCTGGTGCTGTTCGCCGTGCTCTGCTGGTCCTCCTACACGGTCGGGGTGCGTCGGGTCGGGGCGGGGGTCGATGCGCTGCAGATCACCGCCATCACCGTGCTTGCCGGAACGCCGGGCCTCCTGCTGCTCGGGGCTCCGGGCCTGCTTCGCCAGGACTGGGCGGCGGTGACCCCGAAGACCTGGGCGGCAGTGGGGTATGCCGCCCTGCTGGCGCTGGTGGTGGCCTATGTGCTCTACAACCGGGCGGTCCAGGGGATCGGGAGCGGGCGGACCGCGATCTACAACTGCCTGACGCCGCTGGTGGCCATGGTGATCGCGTGGCGGACCCTGGGCGAGGTGCCGACCGGAGTCCAGTTCCTCGGCGTGGCGCTGGTGATCATGGGAGTCCTGGTCAGCATGCGGCGGGCCGCGGCGCCCGGGGGCACCGGGGGCGTTCCGCCGGAGTAGCGCCGCGCCGCTACCGAGCGGTGCGCAGCTCCTCGACTCGCGCCATGGCGCGGCGCAGATGCGGGATGACGATACTCCCTCCCACCACCAGGCCCACCGCGAATACCTCGAGCAGCTCTTCGTCGGTCACGCCTTCTTCTTTGCAGCGGACCACGTGGTAGGTGACGCAGTCGTCGCAGCGGAGCACCAGCGATGCGACCAGTCCGAGCA